>JALQTL010000121.1 GCA_023260935.1 Paracoccaceae bacterium | reverse complement strand
GGAATGCGCGCGCCCCTTCGATCACGCGCGCCAGATCCGCCCCGGCAATCTCTTCCCCCGAGGTCAGCCGCAAAACCGCTCCTTCGACACCCATTTCGATCAGATAATCGTCCAGGGCAGCCTGATCCTTCAGGTAAACCTCTGATTTTCCACGCGAAACCTTATACAGAGGCGGCTGCGCGATATAGAGGTAGCCGCCTTCGATCAACTGCGGCATCTGCCGGAAGAAGAAGGTCAAAAGCAGCGTGCGGATATGCGCGCCATCAACATCGGCGTCCGTCATGATGACGATCTTGTGGTAGCGCAGCTTGCCGATATCGAACTCATCCCGCCCGATCCCGGTGCCAAGCGCGGTGATCAGGGTGCCGATTTCCTGACTGGAAAGCATCCGGTCAAACCGGGCGCGTTCCACGTTCAGGATCTTGCCGCGCAGGGGCAGCACCGCCTGATTGGCCCGGCTTCGGCCCTGTTTCGCCGACCCGCCGGCCGAATCCCCCTCGACGAGGAAAAGTTCGGATTTAGCCGGATCGCGTTCCTGACAATCGGCCAGCTTTCCGGGCAGGCTCGCCACATCCAGCGCCGTTTTGCGCCGGGTAAGTTCGCGTGCCTTGCGGGCCGCTTCGCGCGCCAAAGCTGCCTCGATGATCTTGCCCACGATGATGCGGGCATTCGCGGGGTTTTCCTCGAACCACTCGGCCAGCTTTTCGTTGACCAGATTCTCGACCGCAGGGCGCACTTCGGAACTGACCAGCTTGTCCTTGGTCTGGCTGGAAAACTTCGGATCAGGCACCTTGACACTCAGCACGCAGGTCAGGCCTTCGCGCGCGTCATCGCCGGTGAAATCAACCTTCTCTTTCCGTGCGATCCCGCTGGCCTGGGCATAGGCGTTGATCGTCCGCGTCAGCGCGCCCCGGAAGCCCGCCAGATGGGTGCCGCCATCGCGCTGCGGGATGTTGTTGGTAAAGGGCAGTACGTTTTCGTGGTAGCTGTCGTTCCACCACATCGCCACTTCGACGCCGATGCCGTTGCGTTCGCCCGTCATATAGATCGGTTCCGGCATCACGGATGTCTTGGAACGGTCAAGGTATTTGACGAATTCCTTGACGCCGCCTTCGTAGAACAGTTCCGTCTTCAGCGGTTCAGCAGGGCGCTCATCCTCGATGATGATGCGCACACCAGAATTCAGGAAGGCCAGTTCGCGCAGGCGCGTCTCCAGCGTCTTGAACACATAGTCCAGATTGCTGAACGTGCCGTCCGGGCGGTTGGTCTTGGAACTAGCCATGAAGCGCACCTCGGTGCCCTTCTGCCCCGGCGCGTCGCCCACTTCGCGCACATGCTCCACCGTTTCGCCGTTTTCGAAGCGGGCGAAATATTCCTTGTCATTGCGCCAGACCCGCAATTCCAGCCAGTCCGACAGGGCGTTCACAACCGAAACGCCAACCCCATGGAGGCCGCCCGAAACCTTGTAGGCATTGCCACCGTCATCGGTATTATTGAACTTTCCGCCGGCATGAAGCTGGGTCATGATGACCTCGGCCGCCGAAACGCCTTCCTCGGCATGCATGTCAACCGGAATGCCGCGGCCATTGTCACGCACGGAAACACTGGAATCGGCATGGATCTTCACCGTGACGGCAGTTGCGTGACCAGCCAGCGCCTCGTCGATGCCGTTATCTACAACCTCATACACCATGTGGTGCAAGCCGCTGCCATCATCGGTATCGCCAATATACATCCCGGGGCGCTTGCGAACCGCCTCCAACCCCTTGAGAACCTTGATCGAATCCGCACCATATTCGGCGGGTTTCTTGGCTTCTTCGGCCATGTGCGCTGCATCCCTCAAATTGCCGTCAATTTATAGCGGTTGGGGCCAGCCATGTCACCCCTTGGCCACAAGATTCAGGCCGTTTCCCCCCGCCTTTCCCCTTGCCTGAGCAAGCTTTGCCTGGCCCCCAAAGCAGGGCAAATCAGGCACCAATTCCGCAGGGGTCAATCCACTGGCGGCCGTGGGTCAGGTAAAGGGAATAACCAGCCCGACCAGCACCAGCAGCGCACCCGATACCCGGTTCAGCCGACGCAGGCTTTCCGGGCTTTGCAGCAGGCGGCGTGCCCTGTCCAGAAACAGTGCAAGACACAGGTTTCCAAACATCGGAACCAGCGCCGACACCAGAATGATGGCCACGACATCGGCACCGTTCACGCGGCTCAGATCAAAAAAGCCCGGCAAGACCCCCATGTAGAACAGGATCGCCTTGGGGTTGCCAATGACCGCGGCAAGGCCCACGGCAAAACCCGCCCAAAGGCCGGGGCGTGTCAACCGGCTGTCAGGCCGCAAGGCTGCCACAGGCGCGCGGAACAGGGAAATCCCCATGAACAGGAAAACCGCTGCCGCCACCCAACGCAACGCCTCCAGAAACCCACCATAGACCGACAGCACCCAGGTCAGGCCGAAAATGGCGCAAAGCGGCCAGACCAGATCCCCCAGCGCCACGCCCACGGCCAAGGGCCAGGCCCCGGCTATCCCACCCGAAAGGGCGCGCGCCGTAAGCGCGACCCAGACAGGCCCGGGAATGACCCAGAGAACGGCCATGCCGCCAGCGTAAAGCAGCAGTTGATGCAAGGTAATTGTCATTTCAGATCATCCAGGAAGGGTCAAACTGCCATCATCGGCCAAGGGCCAGAACGGGTTCATCGCCAGTTCCCAGACATGACCGTCAGGATCGGCCCAATACCCTGAATAACCGCCCCAGAACACCTTTTCGGGCATCCTCAGTGCTTGCCCCCCGGCCTCAAGGGCCGCCGCGAATGCCGCGTCCACCTCGGCTTCGGTGGCATAGTTCTGCGCCAGCGTCACCGCCCCCACACCCAGCGTCACCCCGGGACGCCCCTGATCGGCAGCAAGTTCGTTCACGTCAAACAGCCCCAGCACAGCACCCTGCATCTGATAGAAAGCCACGCCCGACTGGCTTTGCCCATGTTCGACCCATCCAAGCCTGCCGTAAAAAGCGCGCGAAGTCGCCAGATCGGCCACGCCAAGGGTGATCAGGGTTACGCGCTGGGGGGTCATTCCATCACTAGGGCATAACGCGGGAAACGCCGCCTTCTTCGACAACGGCAAAGCTTTGCGCCCTTTCCCCAAGACTGTCAAACAGCCCCGGCTCCGTTCCCGTCATCAAGGCCTGCGCCCCCAGCGCACAAATCTCGTCATAAAGCGCCGCCCGGCGATCGGCGTCCAGATGCGCCGCCACCTCGTCCATGAGCAAGATAGGCGCCCTGCCCAGATCGGCGGCAAGGGCACGGGCATTGGCAAGGATCAGGCTGATCAGAAGGGCCTTCTGTTCCCCTGTCGAACATTGCGCCGCCGGCACGCCCTTGGCGGCAAAGGTCGCCCCCAGATCTACACGGTGCGGCCCCAGCAAGGTGCGCCCCGCCGCAAGATCGCGCCGCCTGAACTCTGCCAAAGCCAGTGCGAGATCAGCCGGCTCTTCCTCGGGATGTTCTATCCGCAGACCCGCCTTTGGAAAGGCTGTTTCGGCATCATCCTGCGCACGCATCAGGCGCGCGATCGCAGCCAGACGATTGTTCGAAATCACTGTCGCCGCCTCTGCCATCCGGCTTTCCAGCGCGCCATACCAATGCGGATCGCTGACCTGGTCGCGCAGCAGCCGGTTCCGGTCGCGCATCGCCTTTTCATAGGCAAGCACCGCATCGCCATGATCGGGCTGAAAGCTCAGCGTCATACGATCCAGAAACCGGCGCCGGCCTTCCGCCGCCTCAATCCAAAGCCGGTCCATCGCAGGCACCAGCCAAAGAACCCTGGCAATCCGGCCCAGCATGGCCTGCGTCGACGCCTTGCCATCAATCCGCAAAAACCGCGTCTCGCCGGCATCGGCGCCCGTTTCCACATGATGGGCCCCGGCCAGCCCGTTCATCTCGGCCACGATCTTCCAGCCAAGATGCTCTGGTTTCCGGGCCAGATCTTCGGCTCCCGCCCGCCGCAACCCGCGCCCGGGCGACAGCAGCGATACGGCCTCCAGCACATTGGTCTTGCCTGCGCCATTCGGCCCGAAAATCGCAACGGGCCGGCCGTCAAATGCCATGCGCGTCAGGCGGTGACTGCGAAAGTGCGAAAGTTGCAGCGATGTGATCGCAAGGCCGCTCACACCGGCACCCCTTTCATCTGTTCATAAATACCCCGGGGGGCCGCCCGGGGGGCAAAGCCCCCCATCGCCATTTGTCATACGCGCATCGGCATGACGACATAGATCGCGCTGGTGTCGTTGCCCTCGCGCATCAGCGTCGGATCGCCGGACGAATTGAACAGGAAAACCGCATTCTCCCGGTCAACCTGGCTGGCGATTTCCAACAGGTATTTGGCATTGAACCCGATCTCCAGCCGTTCATCGCCATAGGCCACCGCCAGTTCTTCCTCGGCCGCCCCACTGTCGGGCGAATTGACCGAAAGCACCAAGCGGTCCTCGTCCAGCGCCAGCTTTACCGCCCGCGACCGCTCGCTTGACACGGTGGCCACACGATCCACCGCTTTTGCGAATTCCGAGGCGTCTACTTCAAGCCTGCGGGTGTTCCCCATCGGGATCACCCGGGTATAATCGGGGAACGTCCCGTCGATGACCTTTGATGTCAGCGTGATGGCCGGTGTCGCGAAGCGGATCTTGGTTTCGGAAACCGAAACCGCGATGGTCGCCTCGTCATCATCCAGCAGCTTGCGCAATTCACCCACCGTCTTGCGGGGCACGATCACGCCGGGCATCCCTGTAGCGCCGTCGGGAAGCGGCGCGTCGATCCGGGCAAGGCGGTGCCCATCAGTGGCCACCGCGCGCAAGACGGGCCCATCTTCGCCCGATGCCACATGCAGGTAGACACCGTTCAGGTAATACCGCGTCTCTTCAGTCGAGATAGCGAATTTCGCCTTGTCGAACAGGCGACGCAACGCCGGGGCGGGGGCCGAGAAGTTCGAGGCATATTCCGATGTCGCCATCACCGGGAAATCTTCCTTCGGCAAGGTCGCCAGGCTGAAGGTCGAGCGGCCCGCCGTGATCGTCAGGCGCCCCGAAGCCGGGTCTTCCGTCAGGTTCACCAAGGCGCCATCGGGCAGTTTACGCACAATTTCGTGCAGCATCACGGCTGAAACCGTGGTCGCACCGGGCCGTTCCACAACGGCAGAAGCACGATCGACCACTTCGATATCCAGATCGGTGGCCCGGAAAGAAACCTGGTCGCCCTCGGCCTCAATCAGCACGTTGGCAAGGATCGGAATGGTATTGCGACGCTCCACCACGGATTGCGCCTGAGACAGCGCCTTGAGCAGCGTGCCGCGTTCGATCGAAAGCTTCATCTGTCATCCCCCTGCCGGGCCGAATTAGGGACGCCGACATTATCCGGCCACGGCCGGTTTACAACTGATTATCCTGACATTGTGGGGCTTTCCGGCGAAGGTCAAGGGCAGCCGTTCCGCCTCCGTTCCCTGAACGGCAAAACGGGTGCCCCCACCATGCCGGATCAGCTTTGCAACAGCCTTTTCAGAAGTTGCACATCATCCGCCAACTGGTTGTCGGCCGCCATAAGTTCTTCGATCTTGCGCACGCCGTGCATGATGGTCGTGTGGTCACGCCCCCCGAAGCGGCGTCCGATCTCGGGCAGAGAGCGGCTGGTCAGATGCTTGCTCAGATACATGGCCACCTGGCGCGGGCGGGCGATGGTGCGCAGGCGCTTGGGACCGATGATATCGGACAGGCGCACGTTATAATGTTCGGCAACCTTGCGCTGGATTTCCTCGATCGACAGCCGCTTTTCCGACGTGCGCAGAATATCGGAAAGGCATTCCTGTGCCAGATCAAGGTCGATCGGGCGGCCCACAAGGCTGGCAAAGGCGAAAAGCCGCATCAAGGCGCCTTCCAGCACCCGGACATTGGTGGTGATGCGGTGCGCCAGAAATTCCAGCACGCCGGGCTGCATCACCAGCCCGCGATACTGGTTGCGATAGTGATCGACCTTGGCCAGCAGGATGCCCAAGCGCAGTTCATAATCGGTCGGGTGCAAATCCACCACCAGACCGCATTGCAGGCGGCTCTTGATCCGATCTTCAAGATCCTTGATCTCGCCCGGGGCCCGGTCTGCGGAAATCACGATCTGCTTGTGCTGGTCCACCAGTGCGTTGAACGTGTGGAAGAATTCTTCCTGCGTGCTGTCCTTTCCGGCGATGAACTGTACGTCATCCACCATCAGCACGTCCACAGACCGGAACAATTCCTTGAAATCCATGATCTGACGTTCACGCAGTGCCTGAACGAAGCGATACATGAACTGTTCGGCGGAAAGATACAGAACACGCAGCTCGGGGCGGCGGGCCTGCAATTCATGGGCGATGGCGTTCATCAGGTGCGTCTTGCCCAAGCCGACACCACCGTAAAGAAACAGCGGGTTGAAGGTGACAGGGCCGCCTTCTGCAACGCGGCGGGCAGCGGCGTGGGCAAGCTCGTTCGGCTTTCCGACTACGAAATTTTCAAAGGTAAAGCGCGACTCCAGTTGGGCGCCGGGAATATCCTCGCCCTGCCCTGCGCGGCCGAGGCTGGCCTTGCGGGGGGTGGCAACCTTCGGGGCCGATCCATCGACGGGCGCCGCCGCTTTGGCAGCAGCCTTTGGCTGCGCCGGCTTTCGCGCGCTGCCAACGGCAAATTCCACACGATCTACCGTCGCCCCGGCTTCGGAAAGCTGGCCGCGGATGTGATCGGAAAAGTTGCGCGATACCCAATCGCCAAAAAACGTCGTGGGAACCTCGAACCGGGCAACCCCGTTAGACAGCCCCGAAAGGCGCAGCGGCTCGATCCACGTCGTGTAATTATTGCGCCCCACCCTCTTGATCAGTTCTTCCCGGACCTGTCCCCAAGTGTCGTTCGTCATACTCTCTGACCTGTTTTTTCTTTTGCTTTGCCATGCCGGGCAGCGGCAGGCTGGATCACACTTACAAAACAGCGAGACAGGCTTCCCCCGAGTACCCGCAACGGCTGGAAAGCCCAGCGCCCCGAATACGCGGGTCAAAGGAAACCAAAGACAACCCCACGGGACAGATTCTCTGACCCGATGAAGCCAAGGCGCTGAAAGCGGAGAAGTTCCCCGCAGCCATCACAACCCGTTGGCCTAAAAAGGGATTTACCGTTTCTTGCAGGCAGCGTTTGCCGGTAACTTCCCGATTTCAGACCGCGTCATGTCCCCCAAGACGAAGTGAATCGCAGGGTCACGCTAGCAAGTCGCCAAGAGCGTCTGCAACCGAACTATGCAGTTGACAAAGGTTTGTCTGAAGCGAATCCGGGGCCTCTGGCAATTCGGCAACGCCCCTGCCGGAAACATTGCGAAATCAGCCGCGAGGACGCGAAAAGGGCGCCCCGAACCCGGGGCGCCCTTGACATTTCACTATTCGAACCTCTCAGGCCTTGGCGGCCGAAAGCGTCTTTACCCGGGCTGCCAAACGCGAAACCTTGCGCGAGGCGGTGTTCTTGTGGATCACGCCCTTGGTCACGCCACGGGCCAGTTCCGGCTGGGCGATCTTCAGCGCGGCGGCGGCTGCATCGGCATCACCCGATGCCAGCGCTTCCTCGACCTTGCGCACATAGGTGCGGATGCGCGAACGGCGCGCCTTGTTTACGGCATAGCGCGCCTCGGACTGGCGGGCGCGTTTCTTGGACTGTTCGGTATTAGCCATGGGCGTCTCGATTCTTCAGATCATTTCGTTTTGTCGCACGAAAGCCCCGAATGCCCGACCATCAGGGTCAGGATCGATTCTTGCCAAAGCGGGCCCACGCGCATGTGACGACGGCCTATAGGCCAAGCCGCGCCTGAAGGAAAGCCTTATTTGTCGCGGAACTGGGGCTGACGCTTTTCCAGAAAGGCGGCCATGCCCTCTTTCTGGTCTTCGGTGGCGAACATCGAATGAAAGACACGGCGTTCGAACAAAAGACCTTCGGAGAGCGAGGATTCTTCGGCACGGTTCACGCATTCCTTCACGCCCAAGGTGGCGATCAGAGATTTCTCGACAACCTTTTGCGCGATCTTCATCGTCTCGGTCATCAGATCCTTGGCAGGAAACACCCGGCTGACCAGACCGCAACGCTCGGCCTCGGCTGCCTCCATGAACCGTCCGGTCAGGTGCATGTCCATGGATTTCGATTTGCCCACAAGGCGCGTCAGGCGTTGGGTGCCGCCCATGCCTGCCATGATACCCAGATTGATTTCCGGCTGGCCGAACTTCGCCGTATCGGATGCCACGATGAAATCACACAGCATGGCCAGTTCGCAGCCCCCGCCCAGGCAGTACCCAGAGACCGCCGCGATGATCGGCTTTCGCACGCGCGAGATGGCATCGACCTCGGCACCGAAAAGGTTGTCAAGGAACACCTCGGTGAATGACTTTTCTGCCATCTCCCGCACGTCCGCCCCGGCCGCGAATGCCTTGTCAGACCCGGTGACAACGATGCAACGGGTATTTGCATCTTCATCCGCCGCATGTAGCGCCGCCGTCAGTTCAGACATCATGCGGGCGTTCAGCGCGTTCAGCGCATCGGGCCTGTTGAGGCGAATGAGGGTGACATAATCCTCTGCCTCGACCGTGATCGTTTCATAGGCCATTCGCAGCTTCCCCAGAGCGGTTCACGACGCGGTGACTCCTAGCAGCATTCCACCGGATGGCAAGTCAGTGCTGACACAAGGGGCAATAGAACGATGACCGCCCAGATTGCACGATGCGGGCAATCCGCCCGGTGCAGCCGGGCGACAGGCAGGCCTCGCCCTCGCGGTCATAAACCTGAAAAGCGTGCTGGAAATAGCCAAGTTCGCCATCAGCCTGGCGGTAATCGCGCAGCGAGCTTCCACCCGCCTCGATCGCCTCGGACAGCACCTGGCGGATGATCGGAACCAGCGTGGAAACCCTGCTGGCCGAAATCCGCCCTGCCTTTCTTTTGGGCGAAATCCGGGCGCGGAACAGGGTTTCGCACACATAGATATTGCCCAGCCCCGCCACCAGGTTCTGGTCAAGCAATGCCGACTTGATCGGCGTATTGCGCCCCGCCAGCTTGGCCTGAAGGTAACTTTCATCAAAGCCGTTTCCCAAGGGTTCGGGCCCCAGCCGTGCGAGCAAGGGGTGGGAGTCGACGGCATGGGTAGCGATCAGATCCATGGCCCCGAAGCGGCGCGCATCATTGAACGTCACCCTTGCGCCGCCTTCCATGTGCAGCACCACATGGTCATGCTTTTGCGGGGCCGGATGATCGTGGTGAAAATCCCCCAGCATCTGCCCCGAGATCAGCATCCGCCCCGACATGCCCAGATGGATCAGCAGCGTCTCGCCGGTCGACAGATCGGCAAGGATGTATTTCGACCGCCGCCGTAGCGCCAGCACCCGCGCCCCCGTCAGGCGGCCCCCCATGTCGGGCGGCAAGGGCCATCGCAGATCCGGGCGATTGACCTCTGCGCGCAGGACAAGCTTGCCTGTCATCACGGGTTCCAGCCCGCGTCGCACGGTTTCAACCTCGGGCAGTTCGGGCATCTTCGGGGCCATCCTTCTGGGTCGGGGCCGCCGTTTTGGGCCACTTGTCAGCTGAACCAGGCAGGGCTTGTGCGGTTCGGACAGGGCGACGCATTGCAGCGGCGGCATTGCAACCTATAAGAAGGCACGGACGCAAGAAAGGGCAAGGCCCATGACCGACGAAGACCAAGGCACGACGCATTTCGGCTATCAGACTGTTCCCGAAGGTGAAAAGGCCGGCATGGTGCATGGCGTCTTCACCCGGGTCGCCAGCCGGTATGACATCATGAACGATCTGATGTCAGGCGGCGTGCACCGTATCTGGAAAGATGCGATGATGGACTGGCTGGCCCCGCGGCCGGGACAACGCCTGCTGGATGTCGCAGGCGGGACCGGCGACGTGGCCTTTCGCTTTCTCAAGCGGGCCCCTGCGGCGCGGGCCGTTGTCTGCGACATGACGGAATCGATGCTGGTAGCCGGGCGGCAGCGGGCCGAGGCGGACCATCTGGCCGAGAACCTTGACTGGGTTGTGGGTGACGCCATGGCGCTGCCCTTCGAAAGCAACAGCTTTGATGTCTACACGATCAGCTTCGGCATCCGGAATGTGACCCGCATTCCGGATGCCCTGCGCGAGGCGTATCGCGTGCTGCGCCCGGGCGGGCGGCTAATGGTGCTGGAATTCAGCCAAATCCCGAATGATCTGATGCAGAAGGCCTATGACCTTTATTCCTTCAACGTGATTCCTGTGATGGGCCAGATCGTTGCGGGGGATCGCGACAGCTATCAGTATCTGGTCGAATCGATCCGCAAGTTCCCCGATCAGGAAACCTTCGCCGGCATGATCCGCGATGCCGGCTTCGATCAGGTCAAGTATCGCAATCTGACCCTGGGTATTGCCGCCCTTCACTCCGGCTGGAAGATCTGATTTGCGCGGGCCCCACAATATCTGGCGGCTGATCCGCACCCTTGCCACGCTGGAACGCACCGGTGCCATTGGCGTGGTGCTGGAAGCGTTCCGCGCACCGCCGCGCATCCGGTTTGTTGCCCGGATTCTGGGCTGGCCGTTCAAGCCGCTGGGACTGAAAGGCGACCCTGCCCTGCCACCGGCCACGCGGGCGCTGACGGCACTGGGGCCGGCCTATATCAAGTTTGGCCAGATCCTTTCGACGCGCCCCGATGTCGTGGGCGACGAACTGGCCGAGCAGCTGAAATACCTGCAAGACAAGCTGCCGCCCTTTCCCACTAGCATTGCCAAGCGGATGATCGAGACAGAGCTGGAAGTGCCGGTCAATGACCTGTTCAGCGAATTCTCGGAACCGGTTGCTGCGGCCTCGATCGCGCAGGTGCACCGGGCGCGGCTGGCGGATACGGGCGAGGAAGTAGCGGTAAAAGTTCTGCGGCCGGGCATTGAACGCGCATTTCGCAAGGATATCGATGCCTTCTATCTGGCCGCCCGAACCATCGAGGTGCTGGCCCCTTCAGCCCGACGTCTGCGGCCCATGGATGTGATCAGCCATTTCGAAGGTGTGGTCATGGGCGAGCTTGATTTCCGCCTTGAATCCAGTGCGGCTGCGGAATTTGCGGCGAATACCGAAAAGGACGAAGGCTTTCAGGTTCCGCGCCCGGTTTGGTTCCTGTCGGGCCGCAGCGTGATGACGCTTGGCTGGGCCGAAGGGATTTCGCTGAAGGATAACGAAGCCATCGATCTTGCCGGGCATGACCGGCGGGTTCTGGGTGCCCGGGTGCTGCAACTGTTCCTCAACCATGCGCTGCGCGACGGCTATTTCCACGCCGACATGCATCAGGGCAATCTGAAGGTCGCCGCGAACGGTGATATCATTGCCTATGACTTCGGCATCATGGGGCGGCTGGATGAATACACCCGTCGGGTCTATGCTGAGATTCTTTTCGGCTTCATCCGCAAGGATTACCGCCGCGTCGCCGAAGTGCATTTCGAGGCAGGTTATGTGCCCGCCGACCGTGACATCGACGAATTCGCCCGCGCCCTGCGCGCCGTGGGAGAGCCGATTTTCGGCATGGATGCCACCCGGATCTCGATGGCGCGGTTGCTCAGCTATCTGTTCGAAGTGACCGAGCGGTTCGGAATGGAAACGCGGACCGAACTGATCCTGCTACAACGCACCATGGTGGTGGTCGAAGGCGTGGCCCGCGGGCTTGATCCGCGCATCAACATCTGGGAAGTCGCCCGCCCCATCGTTGAAAGCTATATCACAAAGAACATCGGCCCGCGCGCGCTGATGCGTGATCTGGCAATGACGGTACGGGTTCTGGCACGGTTCGGCCCGCGTTTGCCGCGCATGGTGGAAGCCGCCCTGATCGCGCAGGCAGACCACCCCAAACCGCCGCCGCCAAAGGGCGCCATGCGGCCGTTGGTCCTTGGGCTGATGGGGATGGTTCTGGTCGCCGCAGGGGTTCTGATCGGCATGCAAATGTGAAGGAGGACGCTGCGCCGCAGGTCAGTGGGGGACGGCCTCTATCTGCGAAAGTTCCAGCCAGGCTGCCTCGGCATAGCCCTGAGCCCCGCGCGCGGCCCGCCACAGGCAATGGGCCGCCATCCGCAGATGAAAAAGCGGCTTCAGAGCCAGATACCGTTCTACCGTGGCAAGATCAGGATAGGCTTTCAGAAAAGCATCAACCTCTGCCACAGAGAGCGGCGCGCCACGATAGATCCGTTGCATGGCAGGTGACAGGAATACCGCCAGATCCTCTGCCGGATCGCCAATGGCGGGGCATTGCCAATCGATCAGGCACAGGCCCCCATCCGGCTTTCGGATGATATTTCCCGGCACGGCATCCCCGTGCAGCGGGCAGGCCATAGCCGGGGCAACAAAGGCAACCTTCGGCACCGGAACATCGGGGCAGACAATGCCGGCAAGCCGGGCCACCTGTGCATGCAAAGCCACGCTTCCCCCCGCCAGATGACGAAATCCTTCCGCAGGGGCTTTCGACTGATGCAACCGCGCCAGCAGACGGGCCACATCTTCCGGGACCGACTGCCAGCACTGCCCGGGAATATGATCATAGGCAACCCATCCATCGCCCCGGGCGGAAAGGCACGGCGCAAGACCAACCGGACCAAAATGCATCAAGGCCCGGGCCTCCGCGTCCGGGTCATTCGGGAAAAGCGGGCTTTCGGCATCTGGCGCATATGCCTTGACCACCCGCGCCCCCACCTACCAGACCCGGTTGGTGCGCCCGCCAGTCAAGGGGATCCACGAGCCTTGCAGCCCGGGGAGCGCAGCTTTCATCCGGTCAAGGGTAGCGGCCATGGTCATCGCCCGCGAACCCTAGGGTCACAGCGCGCCTTGTTCAACGGGCGCCCGAAGGTCAGGGAACGCGCAACGCAAGAACTTTTTCAGCGCTGACCTCAATGCCGCCCCGAAGAACCAGCCGAGTACCCTCGCTTCCGCCCCGCGCCTCGATGATGGGGGCGTAATGCTGAACCTCTGACATCTTTTGCAAGACATCTCCCACATAGCTTTCAAGGGAAAGACTGTAGATGCCCCGTGGCAAGGGTTCCCCCGTGGCACCCGCCCCAAGCCATGAATAATTACCGCCACCTGCCGGCACATCTTCGCGCGAGACTACCGCCCCTTCACGATCGCGCACCACAAGAACGGCCCGGTCGGCCGGCGAGGGCGCGGGCAGGACAAGCGAAACGGGTGCACCATCCATCAGAACCGGCGCCTCGGCGCGCGCCTCCTGCCCGACCCAACCAGCAAGTTGAGACATCGACAGAACACCGAACTGGGCCTGCATCGATTCGAGAAGCTGGTTGGTGCGCACAGATTGTTCGACGCCCGAAAAAGTGGCCAGTTGTACGGCGTAATCCGCTGAATCCATGGGGTTCAGCGGATCCTGATTGCGTAACTGCGTGGTCAGCATCTTCAGGAACGTTTCGAAATCCGAGCTGAGCCCCTTGCTACTGGCAGTGGGTGCGCCCGAGGGTGTGACAGTATTGGTCTGAATTTCCATGATTTTTCCTTCACAATCGAAGATGCAGGCGGCCAGAGGCGGAAAGGGCTGGCTGGGCGGAAACCGGTTCGGCGGCCGTCAGGGCGAAGGGCCCCCGCGCCAGCACTGCCGCAGCCTGCCGATCAGAAGGCTGGCGCTGCGTCCATTGGCCAAAGCTAAGCGTGGCCTGACCCAACCCCGCAGCGCGCAGATCAGCCACAAGCTGATCAACATGGCGGCGAACAAGATCACCCGTCTCCGGCCGTTCGATCGCAAGATGCACATGCAGCCCATCGGGGCCCTGCTGCATTTCAAAGCGAATGGCCCCCAGTTCGATCGGGGAAAGCGAAACCTCGATCAGCCCCGGCGTTCCGGAGCGAACCTGATCGACAATCAAAGCGGCAATCTGGGCCGGCGGCGGATGCGGGGCCCCCGAAAGGGCATGGGGGGCAAAGCTTGTAGCAGGGGCCGAGCGCCCCTCGGCTGCCGCCGCAAGGGGGGCGACGGTTGCATCGGACACTGCAAGATCGGGCCGCGCCTGATCTGGCAGGACCAGTGCGATGCCATCGGCCAGCCGGCCGCGTTGTTCACCGGTGACAAGGGACGATTCGGCAACGGCCTTCGCAGAAACGATCGCCCCTGACAGGGGTTCTGCGGGAATCCCCGCAGGTTCCACGTCCACCGCAAGCGAAGCGGTATGAAGAAGGATTGGTGTCGAACCTTCGGACTTGGCTGAAGACTGCCCTGCAAAAGCATCAGCCACTGGCGGCGACAGCGAAGGAAACTGCGCCTGCCACATTGCATCAAGACCGATGGACGGCGCACCTGACGGGGATGACGGGATGGCCATGCTCTGCGCCGCGGAAATGATGGACGGCGTATCTTGGTGCGATGCAGAACGGGAAGGTTCGGGCCCCTTCCCGTGCGGCGGCTGCGTGACCATGGCACCAGAGCCGGGCGGGCTCGCGCCCAAAGTACCGACGCCCGCGTGCTGGCCCATGCCTGACCCGGGCGCCGCTACAGCTGCGGATTCGTCCGGTACCATTGCATCACCCATCGCTTTCGCCAGAGCGCGTTTCATTTCGGAAGAACCCTGCTCCAGCAGGTCAGCCGAGCCCGCAGCCAAGCGCCGATCTTCTGCGGCCGAGGGAGGAACCGGCAGGGCAAAGGGATCTGGAAAGGCAAGATCCTCACCAGCTAGCGGGTCAACATCATCGGAATTCTGGTCAGCTTCCTGCCGAAGCGGAAAACCTGTCGGGGATGGCTGCATGGAAGAAAGTTGCATCGTCGATCCGCCCTTCTGACGTCGTGCCAGTCATGGGTGCCGCAGATTGCTTACCAAGTTTTTACCGCGCCCCCTCAGATTGTGGAAAACTGCATCAAAGGAGTGATCACATGGAAATCACCGGGCCCGCCCGCGGCGCAGAACCGGGGCCGAGGGAAAGACTTATTGAAAAGTCAAAGGAACTGGAGGCGGCATTTCTTTCGGAAATGCTGGCGCATGCCGGGCTTGGCGCAGCGGCGGAATCCTTTGGTGGCGGTATCGGGGAAGCCCAGTTCGCTTCCTTCCTTCGCGATGAACAGGCCCGGGCCTTGGCAGAGCGGGGGGGAATCGGGTTGGCAGAACATATCTTCCGGTCGCTTGCCCGGCGCGAGGGGATTGCCGATGTCTGACAGTCTTCCATCCATCCTGACAGCACTGCGCAGCGCAATTCTTGCGGGGGATCTTCGTCAACTGCCAGCCTTGGCGGAACGGCTTTCCACAATGCAGGAGGCGATGCCGCCCATGTCGAGAAACGAGGCGCAGGCGGCACGAACGCTTGCCGAAGACAATGCAACGTTGCTGCGCGCCTCACTTTCCGGGCTGGCGGCTGCCCGGCGGCGGCTTGAACAGATCCGGCAGGCCTGCGCCGGGCTTACCACCTATGACCACGGCGGCAAGCGCCGGTCACTGCCAGCCGACGACCACCCCCTTCGGCGGTTCTGATCCGTAAAATGTCACGCGATTGGCCTGTTTGCGTTCATCTAAGGTTAGGGGTTGGCCCGTCAGATCAGACCTGCGCCCCATGACAGGGGTGGCGCCGCGGGTTCACTGCGGCAGCGGCAAGAATGCCCTTCCAGCCGTTCCAATACGGTAACCCATGCCGCCTGAAACCGCGGCATCTGTGAAGGAAAGTAGAATGTCTTCGATTCTGACGAACAACAGCGCCATGGTTGCCCTGCAGACCATGAAGGCCATCAACAAGAACATGGGGATGGTCCAATCCGAAATCTCGACCGGTAAGTCCGTTTCGGGTGCGAAGGACAATGCCGCCGTCTGGGCCATCTCGAAGGTGATGGAATCGGACGTGAAAGGGTTCAAGGGCATCGCTGACAGTCTGGCCCTTGGCGCATCAACCGTGGCCGTGGCCCAGAACGCCTCCGAAACCGTCACCGACCTGCTGACCGACATCAAGAGCAAGATCGTTGCGGCCCAGGAAGAAAACGTCGATCGCAGCAAGATCCAGACGGACATCGCCGCGCTGCGGGACCAGATCAACTCCGTGGTCGGAGCGGCACAATTCAACGGTCTGAACCTGCTGTCGAACCGTTCAACCACAGCCGGTAGCGGCAATGTCTCGGTGCTCAGCTCGCTTGACCGGGCGTCGGATGGCACGGTCACGTCCAGCTTCATCAATGTCGCCAAGCGCGATCTTGGAACGACTGAACAAGTGATGGGCACCACCGCAGTTGGTACTTTGGCCAACTTCATGTCCGGCACCGCCGGCGCCGTCACCGGCGCATCGACGGCAGCGGCACGGACGATTACCTTCGAAGCTGCTGGCGTTGCTGCTGGTGTCGGCTATCGCATCACCCTTTCGACCCCGGTCGGAACGGCAACAATCGGCACGGGTGGCGGCGACAGCACGCCGACGGCGGGCGTCTACGAATACGTCGCCCGCGATGGCGATACCACGGCCGATGTCGCCCGCGCGCTTTCAGCGATGATCAACGGCGGTGATGCAACGGCTGTTTCCTCTTCCGTGGGTGCGAAGGACGCGGCAGGGGATACGGCGCTGACGCTCAACTTTGGCGCCTCAACCGATGGCGTCACCTTTGCCATGGCCGCCTTTACCTCGGCCGGCGCAACCATCGGGGGGGGCTTGGCCAAGCTGGGCACCATCGACGTTTCGACCGAAGCGGGTGCCAACAGCGCCCTGACGGATATCGAAGGCCTGATCCAGACAGCCGTCGATTCCGCCGCCGCCTTTGGTTCTGCCCGGGGCCGGATCGAAACGCAGACCGACTTCGTCAGCAAGCTGACGGATTCGCTGAAGTCCGGCATCGGGTCGATGGTGGATGCTGATATGGAAGAGGCCTCGGCACGGCTTCAGGCGCTGCAGGTTCAGCAGCAGCTTGCAACGCAGGCCCTGTCCATCGCGAACCAGGCCCCGCAGAGCATTCTGGCCCTGTTCCGGTAAAGGCAGGGGCCGGGCGAAAGCCCGGCCCTTGACCGGTTGCAAATCCCCATCTGAAAGGAATTGCCGTGAATGCAATCTTGCCGCCCCGGTCCGGGTATACCCAGGTCACACCGGACCTTCGACCGTCGCGCACGCTGGAATACGATACATTTGCCCGCACCACGCAGATGCTGACCTCTGCCTGGCGCAACCGGAAGGAAGACTTCCCCGCCCTCGCCCATGCCTTGAACGTCAACCTACGGCTCTGGCGCATTCTGGCCGCCGACGTAGCCGAAGAAGCGAACGCCCTGCCCGCCCCCCTGCGCGCCCAGATCTTCTATCTTTACGAATTCGTCGAACATCACAGCAAGTCGGTCCTGAGCATGACATCTGCCCCCGACGTTCTGATTGACGTGAACACCGCGATCATGCGGGGCCTTCGCGGCCAGGGCGGCGTGTAATGACGGGGCTTGTTCTGAAACTGGGGCCGCATGAGCGCGTGCTGATAAATGGTGCCGTCATCGAAAACGGTGACCGCAGATCGCGCCTTGCCGTGATGACACCGAACGCCAATATCCTGCGCTTGCGGGATGCCCTTCACCCCGAGGAAGCGAACACGCCGGTCCGCCGTGTCTGCTATATCGCCCAGCTTGTGCTTTCCGGTGATGCCGACCCAGGCGAGGCGAAGTTCCAGCTTTTGCGCGGGATCGAGCAGTTGAGTCAGGTTCTCAAAGACCCTGACAGCCGCGAGTTGCTTGCCGCAGCAAGTCGCGCTGTTGTCGAGAACCAGCACTACCACGCCCTGCGTGCTTTAAGGGGGCTGCTGCCGCGTGAAGACAGGCTGATGGCAGTGGGGCGATCATGACCTTTGCCCCTGTCATCCCTTTGGGAGGGCTGGCCGGCTGGTCCTTTCTGAAACGAACGATGCCGACGCAGGCACAGGCTTTTGGCGCACAGGCGGCAATCAAGCGGGATGAGGCATATTTTCGGGAAAAGATCGGCGGCATCGATACGGCCGAGGAACTGGTGGCGGACGCGCGCCTGCTGCGGATCACCCTTTCCGCCTTTGGGCTGGAAGCGGATGTTCCAAACAAGTACTTCATCCGCAAGATTCTGGAAGGTGGCACCCTGAAGACCGATGCCCTGGCGAACCGGCTGGCCAACAAGCAATACCAGAAGCTCGCGTCAGCCTTCGGTTTCGGGGATTTTGCAACGCCTAGAAACAAGATCTCGGATTTTGCCGACAAGCTTCTGGTGCAATACAAATCGCAGCGCTTCGCCGCGGCGGTGGGTGAGCAGAACAATGACCTCAGGCTGGCGTTAAATCTTGAAACCCAGTTGCGCGATCTGGCGGGGCAGACCATGTCACCAAAGGCAAAATGGTTGACCGTTCTGGGATCTCCCCCCCTAAGGGCGGTCTTCGAACAGGCTTTTGGTCTGCCAAAGGCGTTCGGGGCCATCGATCTGGATCGACAGGTCAAGACGCTGGAAACGCGCGCGCAGGCCGCGTTTGGCAACAGCTCGGTCGAGCAGTTTTCTGACCCGGACCGGATCAACGATCTGGTGCGAAGGTTTCTGGCTCGATCAGACAGCGTGGGTGCAGGGGCAGGATCACAATCCGCACAGGTAGCACTGACGCTGCTACAGCAGACAAGCCTTTCAATGCGTCTGTGACTGGCCGGCAAGGCAAGCCTGCAATTGGCGAAAGCTTTGCGCTACGCCGCCGGGGGCATCATCACCGATCAATCTGTCAAGCAGCGGCCAGATTCGCAGGGCCCGATCCACCGCAGGGTCTGTGCCCTTCTGATAAAGACCAGCCTGCACCATCATCTCAACCCGATCCCAAACGCCCAACAGATCGCGCGCATCGGCAATCATCCGGTTTTCTTCGGGCGAGGCCGCTTCGGGCAAGGCCCGCGAAACAGACCGCAAGACATCAAGCGCAGGAAATCTGCCACGTTCGGCAATGCGACGATCCAGCACGGCGTGGCCGTCCAGCACGCCGCGCAGGATATCGGCAACCGGCTCATCCATGTCCGAGCCTGCAACCAGAACCGAAAAAATCGCGGTAATATCGCCCTGGCCATCCGCGCCAGGACCGGCGCGTTCCGCCATGGCCATGATCGCTTGCTGCAAGGACGGGGGGTAGCCCCGAAGACTGGCACTTTCGCCAGCAGCCAGCGCAATTTCGCGGTGCGCCTCGGCAAAGCGTGTCACGCTGTCGACCAGAAGCAGGACGTGCAGGCCCTGGTCACGAAAATGCTCGGCCACCGTCATTGCGGAAAGGGCGCAGCGGCGGCGCAGCAAAGGGGATTGATCCGACGTGGCGGCCATGATCACGCTGCGGGCGAGCCCCTTGGCACCAAGGATATTTTCCGCAAATCCCCGCACTTCCCTTCCCCGTTCCCCGACAAGGGCCACAACCACCACATCGGCCGGAACATGGCGGGCAAAGCTGCCCAGCAAACTGGATTTTCCCACCCCGGAACCGGCAAAAAGGCCCATGCGCTGCCCACGGACAAGGGGCAGCAAGGTATCGAAAGCGATCTTGCCGGTGTTCAGCCTCTCTCCCATCCGGCGGCGGCGCACCGCGGCAGGGGGCGGCGTTTCGAGGCGTCGCTGTACGGGGCCCGGAAACAGGGGGCGGCCGTCGAGCGGGCGGCCGCGCGGATCGACGATCCGGCCCAGCCAATGATTATCGGGCGCAAGCCCGAGCGCCCCGACATGGCGCACCTCTGCCCCCAGGGAAAGCCCGGCAAGCCCCGCCTCCGGCAAGACGGTCTGATGCCCGCCGGACATGGCAATGACTTCACCCGCGACCGGCCCGATCTGGACCAGATCCCCGATGGCGCAACACCTGTCCAGACCCGAGACCTGCACCACAGACCCGGAAATGGCCATCACCCGACCGATCGGTGCAGAGAGGCGGACCAATTCCACCCGGGCCCGCAGGGGAGAGAAGACATCCGACATGATATTCACCCTTTGTTCGACCCTTACGGTTTCTAAAGGAATCACCCCTAAGAAGTGATGAAGCCAATCGAGGGAGAAGCCCCGATGTTCGAGAAACTGGAATTGACGAGACTGGCGCAATCGCTCGCCGCCTATTCGGGCAGCCGTCTGGCCGTCATCGCCCGCAATGTGGCGAATGCCGATACCCCCGGGTACAGGGCTTCTGACATGCGGGATTTTCGTGATTTGCTGGACCAGCCGGACGTGGCTCTGCGGACCACACGCCCCGGCCATCTTGCGGCAGCCGGCCCCGACCATGCGCAAGGGCAGATCCTGTCGGGGGGACCGATGTCCCCGAACGGAAACGATGTCAGCCTTGACCTGCAAATGCAAAAGGCTGTCGAGGCACGGCAGACCCATGAAATGGCGCTGGCGATCTATCGCAGCACCTCTGCCATCATCCGCACAAGCCTTGGCCGCAACGCCTGAGGAGAACCAGAATGAGTGATCTTTTCCAGTCGCTTGGACTTTCGGCTTCGGGGATGGACGGGCAGGCCCGCCGGCTTCGGCACGTTGCCGAAAACATGGCCAATGTCGATACGCCCGGCTATCACCGGAAGACGTTTTCGTTGCGGGAAGGCGCCGACGGGCGGGTGGAACCTGGCCCCGTTCGGCTGGACGGGCGTGAGTTGCCGTTGATTTACGACCCGGGGCACCCGATGGCCGATGCGTCCGGCAACTATCGGGGGTCGAATGTCGATCTGGTGATCGAACTGGCCGATGCCCGCGAAGCTCAGCGCAGTTATGACGCCAACCTCAGGCTTTTCGATCAAGCCCGTCAGATGACGCAAAGCCTGTTTGATCTTATCCGCCGCTAAGGAGATCCAGAATGGATATCAGGAAATCGCTGGCCGTTCTGGCCAATTCGAACGCGCATTCGCTTGGGCCCCAGACCCCGCATGAACCAGGGTTTGAAAAGGGGGCAGCAAAGGTTCTTGATGCCTTTACCGGTATCCTTGATCGCGCCGAGGGCACGGCCATGGACGCGATAACGGGCGAGGCAGACCCGCATTCACTGGTCGAGGCGCTTGCGTCCTCGCAAACCGCTGTAGAGACGGTGGTAACTGTCCGTGACCGGGTGGTCGAGGCTTATCAGGAAATCCTGAGGATGCCGGTATGATGACCGCCGAAACACTCGTCTTCGATGCCACGCGCCATGCGGTCTGGATCGCGGTTCAGATATCCGCCCCCCTGCTGATCGTCGCGTTGGCCGCGGGCGTCTCTGTCGGCCTGTTTCAGGCACTGACATCGGTTCAGGAAATGACTC
>JALQTL010000068.1 GCA_023260935.1 Paracoccaceae bacterium | reverse complement strand
TTTATGCGCTGTCGGTCGAGCGCGATCTTTTCGGCGACTGGTGCCTGATCCGCCGCTGGGGCCGGATTGGCCAAAGCGGCCGGATGCGGGCCGAACGGTTTGCAGACCGGCGCGGGGCCGAGGCGGCACAGGCCCGCGCTGCCCGGGGCAAGCTGCGGCGCGGCTATGAAGCCGATCATCAGACGGATTGCCAAAGCCGATATGCCGGGTGATCCTGCCGCCTGACCAAAGGGAGCCTACCCATGTCTGCACCTGCGACCCCTACCGATATTCGGCCTGATCTTGCCGCGGAAACCGAGGCCTGGCACCGCGACCGGATCGCCGCGCTGGTGGCGGGGGAGGGCTGGCTGAACCTGACCGACCGGATCGAGCTTTCCCCGGGCCGCTATCGCCTTGGCCGGGCCGGGGACAATGATCTGCGCCTGTCGGTCGGCCCCGATCATCTGGGGGTGCTGGAACTGTCGGCAGAGGGGCGGGCGCTGCTGGATCAGGGGGCGGGGCCGCAGCCCTTTGCCCCGGTGCCCGATGCCTATCCGCGGCTGCAAGCGGGCAGCCTTTTGCTGGAGATGACATCCCTGGAAGGGCAGCATGCGCTGCGGGTGCGCGATCTGGACCATCCGGCGCGAGCAGGCTTTTCCGGCATCGCGCGTTACCCTGTCGATCCGGTCTGGCGCATCACGGCCCGGTGGGAAGCCCTGCCCAAGCCCGAAGCCCTGGGCATCGATACCGCGCTTGGCGTGCCCACATCCGTGCAGATCACTCATCGCGCGCGGTTCAGCCATGAGGGGCAGGAGGTCACGCTCTTGCCGACGCATTGGAAAGCGGGAAAGCCGATGTTCGTGATCCGCGATGCAACCTCGGGGGTGGAAACCTATGGCGCCTCGCGCTTTCTGATCGGGGAAGTGCAGGGGGACCGGGTGATCCTTGATTTCAACCGCGCCTTCAACCCGCCTTGCGCCTTTACCGATCTGGCCACCTGCCCGCTGCCGCCGCGCGGCAATATCCTGCCCTTTGCCATCCGCGCGGGCGAAAAGGCCGTCTGACGCGGCCCGGATGTACCCGCGGACCGCCCCGGTTCAGTCCATCTGCACCCGGTCTGCCAGCCAGACCGCGCAAAGCGTGCCGATCAGCCCGCCGATCACATAGGCCCCGGCCACCTGCAACAGGCCGGGGGGATGGGTCGACAGCAGCACGGCCCCGAAGGCCGTGACCAGACTGCCGGTCACCATGAGTGCAAGAATGTTCAACATGCCCCCTCCTCACCGTTCATTGTTCTTGTTTTGGAAACGAGGCTAACCCAGCTTCGCCCGTTTACAAAGCGCAACTTTGGCCTTTTGCGGCAATGATCCGCCCTGTTGCACCCCGGGATCGGGGGGGCAGGGTGAAATGCCTTGGCTTGCCAGCCTCATCCCGTTATGGCTCTGGCTGGAAATCATAGTCTGACCGATCCCCGAGCAGGGCCCGAATGCCATTTGAACCCTCCCGCCGCGTTCTGATCGTGGTCGAGAACCTTCCCGTCCCGCTTGATCGCCGCGTCTGGCTGGAAGCCACGTCGCTGACCGAGGCCGGCTATCATGTATCGGTGATCTGTCCGATGGGTCGGGGCTGGACCAAACCCCGCGAGGAAATTCAGGGCGTCCATATCTACCGCTATCCCGAACCGCCCGAGGCCCATTCCGGGGCCGTGGCCTATGCGCGCGAATATCTTTTGTCGCTGTGGCACATGTTCCGGCTGGCGCGGGTGGTGCGGCGCGAACAGGGTTTTGACGTGATCCATGGCTGCAACCCGCCCGATCTGATCTGGCTGCTGGCCTTGCGCTACCGGCTGGCGGGGGTGCGCTATCTGTTCGATCACCACGATGTCTGCCCCGAGCTTTTCGAGGCCAAGTTCAACAAGCGCGGGCTGCTCTACAAGGTGATGCTGATCTGGGAACGCATCACCTTTGCCGTGGCCGATGTCAGCATGGCCACCAACGAAAGCTTTCGCCGCGTGGCCATCACCCGGGGCAAGATGGCGCCCGAGGATGTCTTCGTGGTGCGCTCGGCCCCGAAGGTCGAGATCTTCCTGCCCGGCCCGGGCAAGCGCGATTACCGCCGCGGCGCGAAGACGGTGATGGGCTATGTCGGCGTGATTGGCCAGCAGGAAGGGATGGATCTTCTGGTGCAGGCGGCCGAGCATCTGATCAAGACGCTGGGCCATGGCGATGTGCATTTCCTGATCATCGGCTTTGGCCCGACGCTGGAAGAGGTGAAGGCCGATGTCGCCGCCCGCGGGCTGGAGGGGCATTTCACCTTTACCGGGCCGCTTTTTGGCGAAGACATGCTGGCGGCGCTGAACGCGGTCGATATCGGCGTGTCACCCGACCCGAAGAACGCGATGAACGACATTTCCACCATGAACAAGGTCATGGAATACATGACCCTTGAAAAGCCGGTGGTGCAGTTCGACCTGACCGAGGGCCGCGCCTCGGCCGGCGAGGCCTCGGTCTATGCCCGGGCCAATGATCCGGTGGATTTCGCGGCGCAGATCGCCTGGCTGATCGACAACCCCGAAAAGGCCGCCGAGATGGGCCGCATCGGCCGCACCCGGGTGCTGGAAAAACTCAGCTGGCAACATTCGGTGCCGCATCTTCTGGCGGCCTACGACCGGGTCTTTGCCAAGCGCCGCTAGGGCCCTTGGGCTGGCTCAGGGTTTGGCGGCGACCGCGGCCTGGGTCTGCGGCGTGGTGCCGATGCGGCTGCCCGATCCCAGCCGGATGTTCAGCGCGATGTAGTCAAGGCCCTGCTGGCGCCGGGCGTCGGTCAGGGCAGCGGCTGCCTCGGCGACGGACTGGTCGGCATCCAGCAGATCGTCGATCGTGGCATCGCCGCTGGTCAGAAGCCCTGCGATCATGCCTTGCGTCTCGCGGTTCAGCATCAGGCTGCGCTCGGTCGCGACCCGGGCCTTGCGGCTGGCCTGATATTGCAACAGCGCGTTTTCCACCTCCAGGATCGCCTCCAGCACGGTGGCTTTCCAGGTGGTATGGGCCAGCCGGGCCGCGGCCAGCCGGCTGTCGACCGTGGCCCGGCGGGAATCGTTTGGCAGGGCGGGCAGGGTCAGCGTCGGGCCGAAATAGGCATCGCGCACCGAAGCCCCGCCCGAAACCGAGGTCAGCGTGATGGCCCCGCCCAGCGACAGCCGCGGCATCAGCGCCGCCCGGGCCGCCCCCAGATCGGCCAAAGCGGCATAATAGAGCCGTTCCGAGATGCGGATATCGGGCCGGTTGCGCAAGAGATCGGCCGGGATGCCGATATCGGGCGGCATCTTCGATTGCGGCTGGCCATGGCTGCCCTTGGCCAGATCCACCCCCAGGCTGCCCGCCAGATTTCCCGGCGCCCGGCCGGCCAGCACGGCGATCTGGTTCATCTGCACCCGCACGCGGGCTTCCAATGTGGGGATCTGCCTCTGCACATCGGCCACGCGGGCGCGGGCGCGGGTCAGGTTGAACTGGGTGCCCCGGCCATTTTCCAGCAGCGACCGGGCCAGCGCCTCGGTCTGGCGCCGCGAGGCCAGCTCTTGCTGGCGCACCGCCAGAAGGCGCTGGTAATAGCGCAGGTCGACATAGGCGTTGCACAGGTTGAACAGCACCAGCAGCCGGGCGGCATCGGCCTCGGCATCGGCGGCCTCGACCCGGGCCCAGGCGGCTTTCAGCTGTTCGCGCCGCAACCCGTAAGGGTCCAGCAGCCAGCTCAGGCCCAGACTGGCCTCGGCCTCGTCACGCCGCCCGGCGCTGCCGTCACGGGCGCGGGCCTCCAGCGTGGGGGTCAGGCTGGCCATTTCGGGCAGGCTGCGGCTGTCGGCGCGGGCGATGGTCACGCGTTCGCGCGCGGCGGCAAGGCTCAGATTGTCGGCCAGCGCCAGCGTGACCAGATGGTCCAGCACCGGATCCTGAAACCCGGTCCACCAGGCGGTATCGGCCAGAAGCACCGGTGTGCCGCCGGTCTTGGCCGCATAGCTGGCGGCAAAGGGAAAGCGCGGCCCGGCATAGGGGCCGGCCGGCTGACAGGCGGCCAGGGCACAGGTCATGACAAGACCCGCCAAGACGGGGCCCGCCAAGGCAGGGCGCGCTGGCAGACGGAATGGCCCGAGGAAGTGCCGGCGGTGGCGCGGCATGTCTGTCCTTGTCCTGTGCGGGACGCCTGTATGCGTCGACTTGCGTGTCGGTGCCCCTTGGGGGCGGTTTTTTCTGCTCTTCTGAGCGCAAACTATGACGGGACATCCCCCTGTCAGCAAGACCCTTCGCCCCGCCCGCCGGTCATGGCGGCCCAAGCGTGGCTTTCCTGCCCCGGATATGGGCAGGACATGGCCCCGATATGCCCTGACCCGGCCTGCCGGGCGGTGAGTTAAGCGTTTCTTAACCAATAATTAACCAGGCCATGTTCGGCTCGGCGCAGTCTTTCCTGTCGGCGGAGCCGAATGTCCAAGATCCGTGAACTTGACGGGCTGCGGGGGCTGCTTGCGGTCTGGGTGGTGGGGGTGCATCTTTTGCCATCGGTGGGGGTGGATGCCGTGCGCTTCGGGGTGCTGGCGCCGCTTTTCGGCGAACACATGCGGGTTCAGATCTTCTGCATCCTCAGCGGCTTTGTGATCTTTCTGATGATGGACCGCCGCCAGACCGGCTATGGCACCTTCATGGCCGGGCGGATCCGGCGGCTTTACCCGGTCTATATCCTGGCCTTTGCCCTGTCTGTCATGATGGCGGATCTGGTGCGTCTGGCGCTGGAGGGATCGCCCTTTCAGGGCCTGCGGCTGGACAGCCGGTTGCAGATCGTGGCCTCGGCGGCCGAACGGCCGGTGGCGCATGTGCTGGCCCATGTCACGCTGTTGCACGGGGTGATCCCGCGTGACCTGCTGCCCGATGCGGCCTATGCCTTTCTGGGCCAGGCCTGGAACATCTCGACCGAGTTTCAGTTCTATGCGCTGGCGCCCCTGCTGTTTCTGGGGCTGATGCGCGGGCCCCTGTGGCGGCGGCTGCTGGTGGCGGCGCTGTCCCTGGGGCTGTGGCGGCTGGGGCTGCGGGTCTGGGACAACCCCGCTTCGCTGGCCCGCTATGCGCCCTATTTTGCCTTGGGCATCGCCAGTTTCCTGGCCTGGCGCCGCGACTGGGGCAATCCGCGGTTGCTGACGGGCACGCGCGTGGCGCTGCTGGCGGCGGCGGTTGGCCTTGGCGTCGATCCGGCGGCGGGGATCTGGATCTTCCTCTTCGGCTGGCTGCTGCTGCGCCGCGATCAGGGCCGCTGGCTGGCGGGGCTGGGGCTGCTGGCCAGCCGCCCGATGCAGTGGCTGGGCCGGATTTCCTATGCGCTTTACCTGTTTCACATGATCCCGCTGTATCTGGGCATGTATCTGCTCAACGGGCTTGATCTGGGGCCGGATCCAGGTCGAGGGGCCTATCTGGCGCTGCTGACGCTGTTCACCTTTGCCCTGGCGCTGCCGTTGTCATGGCTGGTCACCACGCAGGTCGAACAGCGCTTCGCCCCCAGCCTGCGCCCGCTTCCCGCAGGGCAGGCTTCGGGCTATGGTCCCGCCTGATCCGGCCCCCCTGACCAGACTTGCCTGAGCGGGATGGCTGACGGTGCGGAATTCGGCCCCCCGTTTGGGCTTCGTTTTCGGCCCATCGTCATCATATTGGCGCATTCTGCTCCGATACCCCAAGGACATTCGCTGCCGGTCGGCCCGCCTGACCGGTGCCCCTGCCTCAGGTGCCTGTCATGTGTTGCGCGCGTGTCCTTTTCTGCCCCTTCTTGCCTGCTGTCGCCTGCCCCGGGGGCGGCGCCTTGCCGGGGGCGGGGTCTCTGCGCTATCCCTCCGCCCCAGGGCCGCGAAGCGTTTAGGCCCGAACAGAACGGAATATTTCCTTGGATCTCTTTCACTACCACATCTCTTCGGGCAATTTCGGGGATGACCTGAACACCTGGCTTTGGGACGAGATCCTGCCGGGCTGGCGCGAGGTTCTGCCCGGCCATCTGCTGGTGGGCGTGGGCACGCTGATCAATGACAAGCTGCCGCGCGGGGTGCCCAAGGTGGTGCTGGGGTCGGGCGTGGGCTATGGCGGGCTGCCGGATGCGGCCTTGATGGCCGAATGTCGCTTTGTCGCCGTGCGCGGCCCGCGCTCGGCCAGGGCCCTGGGCCTGCCGCCCGAGGTGGGGATCGTCGACCCGGCGGTGCTGATCGCCGATCTGCCGGAGTTTCAGAACATCCCGAAATCCGGCCGCCCGGTCTTTGTGCCGCATCATGAGTCCGTTTCAAGAATGGATTGGAGGCGGCTCTGTGAGAAGGCAGGAGTCGACTATGTCTCGCCCGAGGGCGAGGCGCGCGAGGTCATCCGCAAACTGGCTGCGGCGCCGCTGGTGATTGCGGAGTCCATGCATGCGGTGATCCTGGCTGATGCCTTCGGTACGCCTTGGCACGCTGTTTCAATCTCACACCGGTTCAACGCAGAAAAGTGGCAGGACTGGGCTGAAAGCCTTGGTGTAAATCTGAACGTAAAACCAATGTTTCCTGCCATGGATGCAATTGCTCGGCTATTGCCAAAACGAGTTGGACAGAAAACTTCAAGTCAGCCCGCGAGAACCGTTTCACACGCTGTTTCCAATGACAGTCCAAAGGT
>JALQTL010000018.1 GCA_023260935.1 Paracoccaceae bacterium | reverse complement strand
GGCGATCATCACCCGCTGGCCCATCCCGCCCGACAATTCGTGCGGGTAAGCCTCCATCACCCGTTCCGGGTCGCGGATCTGCACCGCCTCCAGCGCCGCGATGGCCTTGGCGCGGGCCTGCGTGCGGCCCAACCGGTCACGCTTGCGCAGCCCCTCCATCAACTGCTCGCCCACCCGCATCACCGGGTTGAGGCTGTATTTCGGGTCTTGCATCACCATGGCGATGCGCGGGCCACGCAGGGCGCGCATCTCGCGTTCCGTGAGGCGGGTCAGGTCTTGCCCGTCAAAGCGCATCTCGTCGGCCTCGATCCGCCCCGGCGGGCGGATCAGCCGCAGCACCGACCGCCCGGTCATCGTCTTGCCCGAGCCGCTTTCGCCCACGATGCCCAGCCGTTCGCGCCCAAGGCTGAAGGACACGCCGCGCACGGCCTCTACCGGCCCGGTTTCGGTATCGAAGGTCACGCGCAGGTTCTTTACCGACAGCAGCGTCATTTCGCGGCACTCCTCGGGTCCAGCACATCGCGCAAGCCATCGCCCAGCAGGTTGAAGCCAAGGCTGACGATGAAGATGGCAAGGCCCGGCATGGTGGCGACCCACCATTGTTCAAAAAGGAACTTGCGGCCCGAGCTGATCATCAGACCCCATTCGGGCAGCGGGGGCTGTGCGCCAAGGCCCAGAAAGCCAAGGCCGGCGGCGATCAGGATCACCCCCGCCATATCCAGCGTGACGCGGATGATGACCGAGGGCAGGCACATCGGCACGATATGGCCGGCGATGATGCGGGCAGACGACGCGCCCTGAAGCCGGACGGCGGCGATGTAATCGGAGCTGCGCACCGTCAGCGTTTCGGCCCGGGCCACGCGGGCATAGGGCGGCCAGGCGGTCAGCGCGATGGCCAGCACTGCGTTGAAGATGCCGGGGCCCAGCACGGCAACAAGGGCAAGCGCCAGGATCAGCCGCGGAAAGGCCAGGAAGATATCGGTTACACGCATCAGGACGGTATCGACCCAACCGCCGAAATAGCCCGCCACAGTGCCGATCAGCAGGCCAAGGACGGGGGCCGTCAGGGCGACAAGGGCAACGATGTAAAGCGTGATCCGGGCGCCGTGGACGATCCTGCTCCAGATATCGCGGCCGAAATCGTCGGTGCCCAACCAGTGCCCGGGGGACAGCGGCGGCAAGAGGCGTTGCGTCAGGTCTTGCGTGACCGGGTCATGGGTGGCGAACAGCGGGGCGAAGGCGGCCATGGCCAGCAGCAGGGTGATGATCGCCAGCCCCGACATGGCCAGCGGGTTGCGGCGCAGGCGCAGCCAGGCCAGCCACATCTGGCCCAGCCGGGCCTGCCGGCGCGAGGTGGGGTTGGGGTCGCGCAGCCAGTCGGTCAGGGCGGTCATTGGCGGGCCCTCGGGTCGATCAGGCGGTAAAGGATGTCGCTGGCCATGTTCAGCGTCACGAAGACCACCCCCACCACGATGGTGCCGCCCAGAACGGCGGGCATGTCGGCAGTGAACAGCGCGTCGGTGATATAGCTGCCAAGTCCGGGCCAGGCGAAGATGGTTTCCGTCAGCACCGACCCTTCCAGCAGATAGGCGTAAGACAAAGCGATGACGGTGATCAGCGGTACCATCACGTTCTTCATCGCATGTACCCAGATCACCCGCCACTCGGGCATGCCCTTGACCCGGGCGGTGGTGATGTATTCCTGTCCCAGTTCGTTCATCATGAAACTGCGGGTCATCCGGCTGATATAGGCCATCGAGACATAGCCCAAGAGGCCAGCGGGCAGGATGATGTGGCTGAGCGCATTGGCAAAGACATCCCAGGCCCCGTTCAGCGCCGTATCGATCAGGATGGCGCCTGTGTATTGCGTCAGCGAGAATTCCAGCATCATCTCATAGGCCGGGTCCAGCCGGCCCGGGCCGCCGACCCAGTCAAGATGGCCGTAAAAGACCAGAAGGCCGATCAGCCCCAGCCAGAACACTGGCATGGAATAACCCATCAGCCCCACAAGGCGCACGATCTGGTCGGCAAGGCTGCCGGGGCGGGTGGCGGCCAGCACCCCGGCGGGTACCCCGACAATCACGCCGATGATGGTCCCAAGGGTGGCAAGTTCCAGCGTGGCGGGGAAATAGCGCGCAATCTCTCCGGCGATCGGGGCGCCGGTTCGGATCGAGGTGCCAAGATCGCCCTGCACCGCATCACGGACATAGATGAAGAACTGCTTCCACAGCGGTTCATCCAGCCCCAGCGCCTGACGCACGGCATCATACTGTTCGGCGGTGGCACGTTCACCGACGATCGACAGCACAGGGTCGATGGGCACGACCCGGCCGATGAAGAAGGTCACAAGCAGCAGGCCCAGAAGCGTGATGGCCAGCGTGATCAGACCGCCTGCGATCTGACGCACAAAAACCATGCTGCGCGAGGGGGCGGGGGCTTCGGGATGTGTTGTCATGCCGGGAAGAGGGTGCCGCCGCGCCCGGTTTCACGGGGCGCGGCGGCCAAGCCTTATTTCGTCACAAGCCAGTAGACGACCGAGTCGGTCGCGCCGCCGGTGTAGAAGTTCTGCACGTTGTTGCGCAGGCCGGTCTGGCTTTTCTGCTGGAACATCAGCACGAAGGCCGAGGTATCGCGGTGCTTGCGCTGAATTTCCTCATACATGGCCTTGCGCTTGTCTCCGTCTTTTTCCGTCACGGCGGCTTCGGTCATGGCGCCCAGTTCACCCGGATCCCATGCGGTACGCCATGCCAGAAAGCCCGTCGCGCCGGCTTCGTCGCTGTTGTCCGGGTTCATCGCGAAGGTCGAGGCGTTGGTATGCGGATCGGGGTAATCCGGGCCCCAGGTTTGCAGCGTGATATCATGCTGGCGGGCGCGGTATTTGCCCAGCACGGTCTTGCCGTCACCCACATCCAGCGTGACGTTGATCCCGATCTGGCCAAAGGTGTTCTGTACCGATTGCGCGATATCCATGCGTTCCTGATCGTTGCGCACGGTCAGGCCCACTTCCAGCGGCAGGGTCACGCCCGATTCCGCCATCAGCGCCTTGGCCTTTTCCACATCAAGGCTGTAGGGGTTTTCGGTCAGCGCGCCAAGGAAGCCTTCGGGCAGGAAGGCCTGATGCACGCCCCACTGGCCCTTCAGGATGGTATCGGCCATGCCCTGATAATCAACGGCCCACCGCATCGCCTCCAGCACCTTGGGGTTCGCCAGTTCGGGCTTTTTCTGGTTCATGGCAAGATAATAAACCTGCCCGCCCACATCATCCTGGATGCGCACATCGGCGCTGCCGGAAAGCCCTTCGACATCGGTTGGCGTCAGGCCGCGGGCAATGTCGATATCGCCCTTTTCCAGCAGCAGGCGCTGGGTGGCCGGTTCGGGCACATGGCGCATGAAGACATTCTTGATGATGGCATCGCCGCGCCAGTGGCCGGCCCGGGCCTCAAGGATATAGCCTTCGTTCGGCTTGTAGGATTTCAGCACATAGGCGCCGGTGCCCGCCGAATTTGCTTTCAGCCATTCGTTGCCCATGTCGCCATTGGCTTCGTTCGCCATCACGGTCTTCATGTCAACGATATTGGCCACGCCCGCCGTCAGGCAGTTGTAAACGAAGGTCGGCGCATAGGCCTTGTCGGTTTTCAGAATGACCGTATCGCCTTCGGCGGTGATCATCTGATCCACGTTTTCGGGGGTGAAGCCGAACTGGGTCAGGATGAAGGCGGGGGTCTTGTTCAGCTTGACCACGCGGCGCAGGCTGCCGGCAGCGTCTTCGGCGGTCAGCGGGTTGCCGCTGCTGAAGGTTACTCCGGGGCGGATCTTGAAGCGATAGGTCACGCCGTCATCATCCACCGACCAGCTTTCGGCAAGGCCGGGCACCAGTTCACCGGGTTTCAGCGGATCAAGTTCCACCAGCGTGTCGTAAAGGTTGTTGTTCACGTCGACGCCCGAAAACTCGAAGGCTTCGTGCGGGTCGATCGACACGATGTCGTCGATGGCATCGGCCACCACCAGCGTATCGGCCGGTGTTGCGGCGAAAAGGGCCATTGGGGCACCGCCGGCCAGCAATGCGGCAATGACCGCCGCATGGGGTACACCACGCTTCAACATCATTTTCAGACTCCCTGGTTGAGGACGGGCTTATGCTGCCCATGTTTGACTGATTGGTCGAAGTTTTCTCTGGCGTGTCAATCCCATTCCGCGTGCCGGGGTCGCATTGATGCCATCCGCCCGAGGATTGCCCGCGAATACGCCATGCCAGAGGGAGGGCCGTCAGATTGGCAGCGCCGGCGTGGATTTTACAATCTCCAGCACCACGGAGCTGTGCATTTCCCGCACCCCGGGAAGGGTGACAAGCTGGTCCTGCATCAGGGTCTGGTAATGGGCGATGTCGCGCACCGCGATTTGCAGGTGGAAGTCGAACTCGCCCAGCATCAGAACCGCGGACTGGATTTCCGGAATGTTGCGTACCGCCCGCTTGAAGGCGTCCAGCGTGGCACGTTCGTGGTTCTTGAGTTTCAGCCAGACGATGACCGCCGTGTGAAAGCCCAGTTTGCCCGCATCCAGCACCACATGACGCCCCTTGATCACGCCGTCTTCCTGCATTTGCAGGATGCGCCGTGAGCAGGGAGATTGTGACAACCCCGCCTGTTCGGCGATTTCCGCCACGGTCAGGCTGCCGTCGCGCTGCATGGCGCGCAGAATCTTCAGATCGGTTTCATCAAGGGTGCGCATGAAATTCCCCGAAAGCGGCGCCTTGTTGGTCAGGATATGCGCAAATCCTGCGCCGGTCGATGGGTTTGGGGACAACCATGCCGCCAGATGGGCGCAAGATGAAGGGATCGGCACACATCGTTTGGGAGGACGATATGGCAGAGCGATCCGGTCCCCCGTCTGGCAGGTCAACCGCGGGCAAGCCGCTGGCGCTGACCTATCCGCACCCGCCAGCCCGCCCTGACCAGCCGCCCGATTTTTCCGCGCTGAAGATCCCGCCTGCCGGGGTGCTGCCGGTGCCGCCGCTTGACCTGCGGGCCGAGGATGCGGGCGATTTCGCCACCGGCCTGATCCGGGTTCTGGATGATGACGGGCAGGCCGTCGGCCCTTGGGCCGATGCGGTGCCGGGTGACGCGGCGCTGATGCAGGGCCTGCGCGACATGATGGTGATGCGCGCGGTGGATGCCCGGCTTCTGACAGCGCAGCGGCAGGGCAAGATGTCTTTCTACATCCAGTGCACAGGAGAAGAGGCCATCGGCTGTGCCTTCCAGCGCCAGCTTCTGCCCGGTGACATGAACTTTCCCACCTATCGCCAGCAAAGCCTGCTGATTGCCGCCGACTATCCGCTGGACCTGCTTATGGGGCAGACCTATGCCAATGCGCTGGATCCGATCCGGGGCCGGCAGTTGCCGGTGCTGCATTCGGCGCGCGACTACGGGTTCTTCAGCGCCTCGGGCAATCTGGGCACGCAATTCGTGCAAGCGGTGGGGTGGGCCATGGCGGCGGCGCTGACCGGAACGGGCGGCATAGCGGCGGCATGGATCGGTGACGGGGCTACAGCGTCGAACGATTTTCATTCCGGCATGCTGACGGCGTCGGTCTATCAGCCGCCGGTGGTGCTGAACGTGATCAACAACCAATGGGCCATTTCCACCTATACAGGCATGGCCAGCGGGGCCGGGCGCACCTATGCCGCCCGTGCCCTGGGCTATGGCATCCCGGCGCTGCGGGTGGATGGGAACGATTATCTGGCCGTCGCCGCCGTGTCTGACTGGGCGGTGCGACGGGCACGGGCGGGGCTGGGTCCGGCCTTTGTGGAATGGTTCACTTATCGCGCCGCCGCGCATTCCACATCCGACAACCCCGCCGCCTATCGCCCCAAGGACGAGGCGAAGGCCTGGCCGCTGGGTGACCCGATCGCCCGGCTGAAGGGGCATCTGATCGCTCGCGGGCTGTGGAGCGAGGATCGCCACCGTCAGGCCGAGGCGCAGGTGCTGGACGAGGTGATGCAGGTGCAAAAGCGGGTCGAGGCCGAGGGGACTCTGCTCTCGCCCCGGGCCTTTCCACCGACCGAGTTGTTCGAGGGTGTCTATGCCGAAATGCCGCCGCACCTGATGCGGCAGCGCGCAGAGATCGGGGAATGACCATGCCGGCCATGACCATGATCGAAGCCCTGCGCGACGCGATGGATGTGAAGCTGACCGAAGACCCCGGCGTGGTGATCTTTGGCGAAGACGTGGGCTATTTTGGCGGTGTGTTCCGCTGCACCGCGGGCCTTCAGGCAAAGCATGGCGAGGCGCGGGTGTTCGACACCCCGATCAACGAAAGCGCCATCATCGGGCTGGCCATCGGGATGGCGGCGCAGGGGATGAAGCCTTGCGTCGAAATCCAGTTCGCAGACTACGTCTTTCCCGGCTATGACCAGCTTTCGCAAGAGGCGGCGCGGCTGCGCTATCGCTCGGCCGGGCAGTTTACCTGCCCCATGGTGGTGCGGATGCCCACGGGCGGGGGCATCTTCGGCGGGCAGACCCACAGCCAAAGCCCCGAGGCGCTGTTTACCCATGTGGCGGGGTTGAAGGTGGTGCAGCCCTCGACCCCCTATGACGCGAAGGGGCTTCTGATTGTTGCGATGGAGGAACCCGATCCGGTGATTTTCCTTGAACCCAAGCGCCTGTATAACGGCCCTTTCGACGGCCACCACGAGGCCAAGGCAGCGGGTTGGGCGGGCCATCCGGCGGGCGAGGTTCCCGAGGGGCATTACACCATCCCGCTTGGCAAAGCCGAGGTTCGCCACGATCAGGCACATACATGTACTCTTCAGGAGCGTACTCGGCAATGATCTTTCTCAGGAGCTTAAACTCCTGCTTCATTGCGTAATG
>JALQTL010000478.1 GCA_023260935.1 Paracoccaceae bacterium | reverse complement strand
CCTACAAGGAGTCCGCGCAGGGCCAGATGCTCCACGAGGGCATCTCCGAGGCCGGCGCCATGGCGTCCGCGACCGCGGCCGGCTCGGCGTACGCCACCCACGGCGAGCCGATGATCCCGTTCTACATCTTCTACTCGATGTTCGGGTTCCAGCGGACCGCCGACTCCCTCTGGGCTGCGATGGACCAGATGACGCGGGGCTTCCTCATCGGTGCGACCGCGGGGCGCACCACGCTGTCCGGCAGCTATGACGACTTCATCCAGACCGACGCGGCGATCAACCGGGGCAACTCGGGCGGGCCGCTGTTCAACATGGACGGTCAGGTGATCGGCGTGAACACCGCGATCCTGTCACCCAACGGCGGGTCCATCGGCATCGGCTTCTCGATGGCGTCGAATGTGGTGACAAAGGTTGTCGATCAGCTCAAGCAGTTTGGCGAAACCCGCCGTGGCTGGCTGGGTGTGCGCATTCAGGACGTGACGCCCGATGTCGCCGAAGCCATGGGCCTGACCGATGCCTCTGGCGCGCTGGTCACGGATGTGCCCGATGGCCCGGCCAAGGATGCCGGCATTCTGGCGGGCGACGTGATCACCACCTTCGCCGGCCAGCCGGTTGCCGATACCCGTGACCTGACCCGCCGCGTGGCCGATGCCCCCATCGGCGAGGCTGTTCCGGTGATCGTGCTGCGCGACGGCAAGACGACGACCGTGCCCGTCACGCTGGGCCGGCGCGAGGATGCCGAAGCCACGGCCGTGCCGGTGGCCGCCGACAAGCCCGCCGAACCGACCGAAGCCGAGATTCTGGGCCTGACCCTGAGCCCCGTGACCGATGAAATGAAGCAGTCGATGGGCCTGCCCGCCGATGCCGAAGGTCTGGTCGTGGGCAAGGTGGATGTCGCCGCCGAAGCCTATGCCAAGGGCCTGCGCGAAGGTGATCTGATCACCGAAGCCGGCCAGCAAAAGGTGGTGCGCCTGCAGGATCTGCAAGACCGCATTCAGGAAGCCAAGGATGCCGGGCGCAAGTCCATCCTGCTTCTGGTGCGCCGTGCCGGTGACCCGCGCTTCGTGGCGCTTGGCATCGAATAACGCCCGGTCCCTGACGGGATTGACCGCAAGCGCCCGGCCGGAATTTCGGCCGGGCGTTTTGCTGCGGTTTCAGCCTGCCGGCGGCAGACCTTGCGCGATCTCGTCCAGAAGGCGGCCGCGAAAGGCACGCAGGAATTCCACCCGCTCGGCGGCCATGGCACGGCCTTCTTCCGTCTGCATCGTGGCCGCCAGACGGAAAAGCTTTGTCTCCAGATGGTCCAGCGCAAAGGCCCCGTCATCCAGCGCACGGTTGCGGGCCAGCGGATCGACCGGATCGAAGAGCGCACGCCCCAGCGCCCCCGAAACCGCGAACATCCGCGCAAGGCCGATGGCCCCAAGGGCCTCCAGCCGGTCGGCATCTTGCAGGATCATGGCTTCAGGTATTCGCGGGGCGATCCCGGCCGAAAAGCTGTGCGCTTCGATGGCATGGGCGGTAATGGCAATCCGCTCCGCAGGCCAGCCCTGCCGGGAAAGCCAGCCCGCCACCCGTTCCGCCGAAAGCCGGGACGCCCGGGCCCGGTCTGGCGCATCTTTTGGCAGGTTCACCAGATCATGCAGGATGGCCGCAATGTCCAGCGCCTCAAGATCCACGCCGGAAAAGCCTTGCGCGATATGCCCCGCCAACTGCCGCACCCGGGCAATATGCCCAAGGTCATGCGCCGCATCCGCCGCGCCCTGCCACTCAGCCGTCAGAAACCTTAGCGCCGCTTCGGCCAACCCCGTCACAGGGTACCCCAGTCAACCGCGACAATCCCCAATTCGCGCGCAGCCGCCAGCGCAAGCTGCGGGCTGTCAAGACCCCTCTCTACCTGAAACCGGCGCACCGCTTCGGTCGTGGTGGCATCCATCACCCCGGTAACGGGATGCAGGAAAAAGCCCCGCGCTTTCAGCGCACGTTGCAGGGTGGCGACGAATTCCACGGTAAAGTCTTGCGGACATGGGGCGCGGAACCAAACCTCCTCGCGGTCTTGCACGATCCGCTGATGGGTATCGGTACGAAAACTGGCGGGTTCGATGATCTTGCCCGCGGCATCACGACGTTCGGGCATGACCATGACCTGCTCGCTGATGGTTTCGATGACCATCGGCGTCACGTCCCGCGCCCAGCAGGCCCCTTCGGGCCCCTTCGGCGGGCCGGGTGAATCCAGCCGGATCAGTTCTGTCGACAGATCGGCACGGCTCGGCGCCTCGGGCACCGGCGCACCCAAGGGCTTGCAGGCCCCCAGCATCAGACCCGCCACCACCAGCCATCCAAATCCGACGTGCATTGCGTGCCCGTGCTGCCCGCCCGCTTGCTGCGGGTTCTGGGTTGCGACTTTACCCGCTTCGCAGCCCCGCGCAAAGATGGGCCGCCGGCCCGCCACTTGATCGCCCCACAGCCGTGGCCCGGGGGCCACCATGCGCCTCAGGGCTGATCGCCCGCCCGCGTGCCATCAAAGCGAAAGGTCGGGTCAAGCAACCTGTCCAGCAAGGGCGAGATATCCTCGACCACCTCGGCCACCACATGCACCACCCCCGCCTCGCGCTGCACCCGCCCCGTCACGCGCAACAACCGCCCCGCAATGACCGCCCGGCGAAAGCGTTCATAGACCTTGGCCCAGACCACCACATTGCAGGTGCCCGTCTCATCCTCCAGCGTCACGAAGATCACGCCCTTGGCCGTGCCGGGGCGCTGCCGCACCAGCACCAGCCCCGCCACACAGACCCGCGCCCCCACCGAAGGTTCATCCAGCCGTGCCGCCGGCAAGGCCGCCGGGGGGCGGGGCCAGCTTCCGGGGGAAGGGGTGGGGTCAAGCCATGTCACATCGCGCATAATGGAACAAAGATAGAACATTCACAGCCACTGTCCAGCCCTTCCCCCCTCTGGCAAAACCATGGCAATTGGCCTATGTCAGGGCGCAGGACGCGCGGACGCAATCAGGGAACGGACATGGCGAAGATCACTTACGTTGAATTTGGCGGCAAGGAACATGTGGTAGAGGTTGCGAACGGTCTGACCGTGATGGAAGGCGCGCGCGACAACGGCATTCCGGGGATCGAGGCGGATTGCGGCGGTGCCTGCGCCTGCTCGACCTGCCATGTCTATGTAGATCCGGCATGGGTGGACCGTCTGCCCAAGAAGGATGCGATGGAAGAAGACATGCTTGATTTCGCCTATCAGCCCGATCCCGCCCGCTCGCGGCTGACCTGCCAGCTGAAGGTATCGGATGCGCTGGACGGGCTTAAGGTCTTCATGCCCGAAAAGCAGATCTGATGCGTCTGCTTGCGCTGCTTCTGGCCCTTGCGGCTCCGGCGGCAGCGCAAGACATCAGCTCGGCCCGCCTGACCCACCCGACAGACCGCTATGATCACGGCGTTCTGGGCGATGCGCTGGAATGGGCCGGGCTGGAGATGACCCTGACGGATGGTCGGCGTCTGCAAGTGACACTGCCCGAAAGCCGCGTTTTCGAAGACATCACGGCCCGGCTGGGCGATTTCGACGGCGATGGCCGACCCGAGGTGATGGTGGTGGAAACCGAGATCGACCGCGGCGCCAGCCTTGCCATCTATGACGCCCGTGGAAAACGCGCCGCCACCCCGCCCATCGGACAGACCCACCGCTGGCTTGCCCCGGCTGGCTGGGGCGATTTCGATGGCGACGGGCGCCTTGAAATCGCCTATGTCGACCGCCCCCATCTGGCCCGCGAACTGGTCTTTCTGCGGCTATCGGGCCAGAGACTGACCGAAATCGCCCGCGCGCCCGGGCTTACGAACCACCACATCGGGATGGACACGATCCCCGGGCAAACCCGCCGCTGCGCCGGATATGACAGCCTGATCCTTGCCAGCCCCGATTGGTCGCGGATGATCGAGGCCTTCCTCACCCCTGACGGCCGCGTTGCCACGCGCGATCTTGGTCCGCTCGCCTCTGCCGCCGCCCTCTCCAAACCTCGCCCCTGCCCCTGAGCGCCTTCCCCAAGGCGCGGCGCAGCCGCACCTGCGGAATGGCGCCCCCCCGTGGCCTTGGACCAAGGTCACTAGGCCGCAGCGCCAAGGCTGCGCGATATGGCCAGCAGCAGAACCCCAAGGGCACCAGCGTCCTGGGCAAGGAACACATCAGCGGGAGAGTTCTCACCCTCTTCAAGTAGCTGCGCGGCCAGCTCAGCGCTGCCTGCGAAGCGAACCTCAACATCGATTCCGGTCTCTTTCTCGAACTCATCAACAAGCGGCGCAATGAGCGCTTCGCTTCTGCCTGAGTAGACCAACAGAGAGTCCTCTTGAGGAGCACACCCTGAGAGAAG
>JALQTL010000443.1 GCA_023260935.1 Paracoccaceae bacterium | reverse complement strand
AACCGGGGCGCGGAGGTGGTGCGCCCCCATCTGCATCTGGGCGAAGCGGCCGCCCTTGCCCGGTTGGAGAGGTTTCTGGATGCCCGCATTGCCCGCTATGCCGATGCGCGCGACCTGCCGGCCATAGACGGCACCTCGGGCCTATCTGAAAACCTTGCCTGGGGAGAGATTGGGCCCCGTCGCATCTGGCATGCTGCCTGGCGCCGGATGGACGAGGGGGCGGCCGGAGCCGAGACTTTTCTGAAGGAACTGGTCTGGCGCGAATTCGCCTATCACCTGATGCATCACACGCCCCATATCACCCAACGCAACTGGAAACCCGAATGGGACAGTTTCCCCTGGCACGGCGACAGTGACCGGGCCGAGGCATGGCGCCGGGGGATGACAGGGGAACCCTTTGTCGATGCCGGGATGCGAGAGCTTTATGTGACCGGGCGAATGCACAACCGCGCCCGGATGATCGTGGCAAGTTACCTGACCAAGCATCTGATGACGCACTGGAAAATCGGGCTGGACTGGTTTGCCGACTGTCTGGTGGACTGGGATCCCGCGGCCAATGCGATGGGGTGGCAATGGGCCGCCGGTTCGGGCCCCGATGCGGCGCCGTTCTTTCGCATCTTCAACCCCGCCACCCAGGTCGAGAAGTTCGATCCCCGCGGGGAATATCGCCGCCGCTTCATCGCCCAGATGTCGCGCCAGCCTGCGCCCGAGGCACTGGCGTTCTTCGATGCCGTTCCCCGGTCATGGAAGTTGAGCGCACAGCAGCCATATCCGCTACCGCTGGTTGATCTTGCCGAAGGCCGGGCGCGCGCCCTTGCGGCATATGCGGAACGAAACTCTTGAGCGTCATGTCGGTATCTGAAACTGTAAACAAAACAATACGATTTTCCCGGGGAGGGAAGATGGAAGTTCTGACGACAACGAAGGGCCAGACCGGCTTGCCGCGTTATTTTGCTTCGGCCTTTGAAGTGGCGCGGAAATTGGGCGAGGGGCGGCTGGATTTCGTTCTGCCCGACGGGCGCCGTTTCCGGCTGGAAGGGGGCCGGCCCGGCCTTGTGGCCGAGATCGAGGTGCACAACCCCGATCTTTTTGCCCGGCTGATCCGCGAAGGCGATCTGGGCTTTTGCGATGCCTATCTGGAAGGCTGGTGGTCCACGCCCGATCTACAGGCCTTTCTGGACCTGATCCAGTTGCCGGCCAACAATGTGGTCAATGACGGTTTTCCCGGCATGGGCCTGTTGCGGTCCTATGAAAAGCTGCGCTTCTGGCTTCAGTCGAATTCCCGGCGGCAAGCGCGCAAGAATATCCAGTATCACTATGATCTGGGCAACGACTTCTATCGGCTGTGGCTGGATGACAGCATGACCTATTCCAGTGCCCTGTTCCGGTCGGGCCAGGAAAGCCTGGAAAAGGCGCAAGAGCAGAAATACGCCAGCATGGTTGACGAAATGGGGGCCCAACCCGGCGATCATGTGCTGGAAATCGGCTGCGGTTGGGGCGGGTTTGCCGAATATGCCGCCGCCAAGCGCGGGCTGAAGGTGACGGGGCTGACGATCAGCAAGGCGCAATACGACTATGCCGTGGACCGCATCGCCAAGGCGGGCCTTTCTGACCGGGTCGAGATCAAGTTGCAGGATTACCGCGACGAACGCGGCACCTATGACGGCATCGCCAGCATCGAGATGTTCGAGGCGGTGGGGGAAAAATACTGGCCCACCTATTTCAACGCGCTGCGCGACAGGCTGAAGCCGGGCCGCCATGCCACCTTGCAGATCATCACCATCCCCGATGCCCGCTGGCCGGTCTACAAGCGGGGTGTGGACTTCATCCAGAAGTATATCTTCCCCGGCGGCATGCTTCCCGCCCCGTTCCGCCTGCGCGAAGAGGTGGAACGTGCCGGGCTGTCGATCAAGGGGTCGATCGAGTTTGGCGAAAGCTACAGCCAGACCCTTCGCCGCTGGCACGAGGTGTTCAACGCCCGCTGGGACGAGGTGGCCCGGCTTGGTTTTGACGACAGGTTCCGCCGGATGTGGAACTTCTACCTTACCTCTTGCGCAGGGGCGTTCCGTGGCGGAAACTGCGATGTGACGCAGATCACGGTGACGCGCCCCTCGAATTGATAAGAAGGGGCCGGAAAGGGACAGGATGCCAACAGCCGCCAAGCTGGTTGCGGCCATCATCTTCGCAGGTGTGGCTTGGCTTGCCGCCGATCAATATGTGCCGCTGATGCCGGACGGTCGCCCCGCCGGCGTCTTGCGAGAGGTCAGCGCCATCATCGGTATCATGTGCGGTTGGGTGATCATGGGCGGTTTCCTGATGAAGCCTCGGGGCCGGATCGAGTCGATGGGGACGGGCGTGCGCACCTCGCTGACCATCGCATTTTTCGTGCTGCTGATCTTCTCGGTCTGGGACATGCTGTCCCGGTCGGTGCAGGGGCGCTATGCCGGCCCGATGGAGGCCGTGCTGGATATCTTCGGCCGGGCGCTGGTGCTGGGCCGGCCTTTGTTCAGCCCCGAGGTGGTCAGCGTGCTGCTTCTGGGCGGGCTGATCGGGGGCGCCTTGGCGCAGTTCACCCGCACCAGATGGAAGTAACGGCCGGCTTTGCCGCCCTTTGGACCCCTTCATGACACGCCAGGACATGTTCTTTTATGGTACGCTGTGCCATCTGCCCCTGCTGACAGTGGTTCTGGGGCGCCCGCCTGTCTGCGAAGCGGCCCGGATGGCGGGCTGGCGTGCCCATTGGGCACAAGGCCGCCCCCATCCGATGCTGATCGAAGACCCTGACGGCTGGACCGAGGGCCTTCTGGTGCGCGGCCTGACCGCCACCGAACAGGACCGGCTGGATTATTACGAAGGCGGCTTCGATTTTCTGACCCGCAGGGTTCGGGTGGAAACGGGGCAGGGCCCGGTTCCGGCGCTGGTCTATGTGCCGGCCGCCACCGGCTGGAAACCCGGTGCGCCCTGGTCGCTGGCCGATTGGGCCGGGCGCTTTGGCGATGCCATCACCGCGACGGCGCATGATGTGATGGCGCTGATGGGCAAGGTTCCGGCCGAAGCGGTGCTGGCGCGCTATGGCCAGATGCTGGTGCGGGGCGCCAGCCGTGTGCGGGCCGCGCGCGATCCGTCACCCGCCCGCCTGCGCCGCGCGTCCTCGGCCGATCAGGTGCAGGTGCAGGCCATGCGCCAACCCTATGCGCAGTTCTTTGCGGTCGAGGAACATGACCTTCGCTTTCGTCGCTTTGATGGCAGCATGAGCGAGGTGATCACCCGCGCCACCTTTGTGTCGGGCGATGCGGTGACGGTTCTGCCCTATGATCCGGGGCGCGACCGGGTGCTGCTGATCGAACAGTTCCGCGCCGGGCCCTTTGCGCGGGGCGACCGCAACCCCTGGTCTCTGGAGGCGATCGCCGGGCGCATCGATCCGGGCGAAACGGCGGAAGACTGCGCCCGGCGCGAAGCTGCGGAAGAGGCCGGCCTGACGCTGGGCCAGCTTCTGCCGGTTGCCAGCTACTACCCCTCGCCCGGAGCGAAGACAGAGTTTCTCTATTCCTTCGTGGGCCTTGCCGACCTGCCCGATGGCGTGGCCGGGGTGCATGGCGTGGCGGAAGAGGCGGAAGACATCCGGGGCCATCTTGTCAGCTTTGACAGCCTGATGGATCTGGTCGCAACGGGCGAGGCGGGAAATGGCCCGCTGATCCTGACCGCGCTCTGGCTGCAACGCGAACGCCCACGCCTGCGCAGGTAAGGGCGGAAGGGGGCGGCCCTGCGCCGCGCCCCACCTCTGCGGCGTCGAAGCCTAAAGGTTCAGCTTGACCCAAGCGGCGTTGCGCGCACTGGACCGCACGCAGGCATCGACAAAAGCCACCCCCTCCACCCCTTCGGCAAGGCCCGGAAAGGTTACGGCCGGGTCGGGGCTTGTGCCAGCCCGCCGTGCCAGAATGGCCCGGGCCGCTTCGGCATAGATATTGGCAAAGCCCTCCAGATACCCCTCCGGATGACCGGGCGGGATGCGGGTCATCCTTGCGGCATCCGGCCCCGCGCCCCCGCCCCCCCGTGTCATGCGCGACCGCTGGCCCCCAAGGGGGGTGATCCATAGATAATTCGGGTCTTCCTGTGCCCATTCGATCCCCGCCTTCGTGCCAAAGACGCGCAGCCGCAGCCCGTTTTCGCAACCCGCGGCCACCTGGCTGCACCACAGCATGCCTCGCGCCCCCCCGGCAAAGCGCAGCATCACATGCGCGTTGTCGTCCACGCGGCGCCCCGGCACAAAGGCCTGAAGATCGGCGGAAAGCTCCTCCAGCGTCAGACCGGTCACGAAACGCGCCAGATTATAGGCATGGGTGCCGATATCCCCGGTCGATCCCCCCGCGCCGGAACGCGCCGGATCGGTGCGCCAGTCGGCCTGTTTCTGGCCCGAGGCTTCCAGCGGCTCTGACAGCCAGTCCTGCGGATATTCCACCTGAACCAGACGGATATCGCCCAGATCGCCCGCCGCCACCATCGCCTTGGCCTGACGCACCATCGGATAGCCGGTGTAATTATGGGTCAGCGCAAAGACCACGCCCGAGGCTTCTGCCGCCCGGGCCAGCTTCTTCGCTTCGGCAAGCGAATGGGTCAGCGGCTTGTCGCAGATCACATGAATGCCGCGCTTCAGGAACTGCATCGCCACGGGCGCGTGCAAGTGATTTGGCGTGACGATTGCCACCGCCTCGATTCCATCCTTCAGCCGGGCCTCGCGCGCAGCCATCTCGGCAAAGCTGGCATAGGCGCGGCCAACCCCCAGATCGGCGGCCGAGGCCAGCGATTTTTCCGCATCCGCAGAAAAACAGCCCGCCACCAACTCATATTGATCGTCCAGCCGCGCGGCGATGCGGTGCACCGCGCCGATAAACGCATCGCGTCCGCCCCCAACCATGCCCAACCTGATCCGTGGTGCCCGCGCCACATGCGCCCCTGTGATGGCCATTTGCCCCTCCCTGCTTGCAGCTTTTCCAAATACTCCGGGGTGGCTAGGGGCTGGCCCCCGGCGTGGCCCCGGGATACAGCCCTGTCAGTCCAGTCCCAGCATGCGCCGGTTCGCGGCCCGGTCCGTTCCGGCGCCGGCAAAATCGTCAAAGGCCTTTTCGGTGACGCGGATCATGTGCGCGCGCACGAAGTCCGCGCCCTCGCGGGCGCCGTCTTCGGGGTGTTTCAGGCAGCATTCCCATTCCACCACGGCCCAGCCGTCAAAGCCGTATTGCGTCAGCTTTGAAAAGATGCCGCCAAAATCCACTTGCCCGTCGCCCGGGCTGCGGAAGCGCCCGGCGCGGTTGACCCACGACTGGAAGCCGCCGTAAACCCCTTGCCGCCCGGTTGGGTTCAGTTCCGCGTCCTTGACGTGAAACATCCTGATGCGGTCGTGGTAGATGTCGATATGATCCAGATAATCAAGGTGTTGCAGCACATAGTGGCTGGGGTCATACAGCATGTTGGCCCGTGCATGCCCCTTTACCCGATCGAGGAACATCTCATAGCTGACCCCGTCATGCAGGTCTTCGCCGGGGTGGATTTCATAGCAGACATCCACGCCACAATCCTCGGCATGGTTCAGGATCGGCAGCCAACGGCGGGCCAGCTCGTCAAACGCCTCTTCCACCAGCCCCGCCGGGCGTTGGGGCCAAGGATAGATGTAGGGCCAGGCAAGCGCCCCTGAAAAGGTGGCATGGGCGGTCAGGCCCAGATTGCGGCTGGCGGTCAGGGCCTTTTTCACCTGATCCACCGCCCATTCCGCCCGGGCCTTCGGATTGCCGCGCACGGACGCGGCGGCAAAGCCGTCAAAGGCCGTGTCGTAGGCGGGGTGAACGGCCACAAGCTGGCCTTGCAGATGGGTTGAAAGTTCGGTCACCGTGATGCCGTTGGCAGCGGCGGTTCCTGTCACCTCGTCGCAATAGGTCTTGGAACTTGCTGCCTTGTCGAGGTCGAACAGCCGCCCGTCCCAGCTGGGAATCTGCACCCCCACATAACCGCAGTCGGCGGCCCATTTCGTGATGCTGTCCCAGGAATTGAACGGGGCGTCATCCCCCGCGAATTGCGCCAGAAACAGTGCCGGCCCCTTGATCGCCTTCATCTTTCCCTCTCCCTGTCAATCCTGCGGATGTTCCACGGTTGCGGGAACATCCAGCCCCTGCATCTGCTGGTCTTTCCGTTTTCCGATCGCGGCAATCGCGGCGCGGGCAAGGAACTCTCCGGCCCGGCCCAGATCTTCCTGCACGATCAGCGTATGTCGCCGGAACCGGCGCAGAAAGCTGATCGCCTCCTTGGCCACCACGTCGATGTCCTGCCCCAGAACAAGGCCAGTGCGTTCGGCCGCGCAGATGGCGGCCATGGCCGAGGTTGTCGATCCGCACAGAATGCCGTCGGGCAGGGGCGCATGCGCCAACCGCCTCGTCAGGGCCGCCTCGATCGCCTCGGCGCCGGACTCCGAGGTGACATCGGTGACGATCTCGAAACTGGCGCCGCCTGCGCTGGCCGCTTCGGCAAAGCCCGCGCTCATGTGCCGGGAATGGGCATGGTGGCGGGGCGGGGGGATCAGGAGCAGGCGTTTGCGGCCGCGGGCGACAAGGGCGCTGGCGCTGATCCGGCCGAAAGCCTCGTTGTCGAAATCGAAATAGGGGTGGTCGATTCCCATTTCCGTGCGCCCGTGGGTGGCGAAGGGAAAGCCGCGTTCATGCAGGTAACGCACCCGCGGGTCATCGGGTTTCGTCTGGTTCAGGATCACCGCATCGGCGCTTTCGGTTTCCACGATATAGCGGATCGGGTCCATCGGATCCTGATCGGGGAAAAAGGGCGTGACGATCAGGTGATAGGAGGTGCCGCGCAGCGCCCCGGCGATGGAATAGATCAGGCGCGAGGTGAAGTTCATCATGTCGGCTTCGGTCGACAGGACCAGCGCGATGACATTGGTTTTGCCTGTGCGCAGGCGAACACCAGCACGGTTTGGGCGATAGCCAAGGCGTTCGGCAGCCTCGCGCACGCGGCGCTTTGTGCCTTCGCCGATGTCGGGGGCATCCTTCAGGGCGCGGCTGACTGTGGCAATGGCAAAGCCGGTCTCGGCGGCAAGGGTTTTCAGGGTGGGCCGTTCATGTTCCGGATCTGGCGGCTGCGCGGGGCGGCGGCCCGGCGGGGCGTCAATGGCAGAGGTCATGTCGCCCCCGATTGCAACGAATTGTGCTCGGGGTCGCAACGGGCGATCCGATGCTTTTCCTTTGTGCTGCGGATGCGATGTCCGGCGCCGGAATGTGCCGGGAGAATGCTTTGAATTCACGATCTTTGCGGGTGGTGCGGCAGGGCGGCATGATCGTCTTTACTGGCTATGGCGCGCAGGCGAATGGCCCAGGGGTCAGCCCTCATTCAATGCCAGCCCACCCCCTTGCGACAAGCGAAAAGATTGTTTGATCGGAAGAACTGTAACGTTACAGGAAATCACTATAACGATTTAGAAACCGGGAAGACGACAGGAGTAACTTGAAACTGGTTGCGTCGCTTGCCGCGTCGGTCGCGCTGTCTACGGTTGGGTGGGCAGCCGATCTGAAGGTGACCCATTGTTGGGCATAGGGGGGCGAGGACGCAGCCGTGGCCCAGCTTGCCAAGCCGTTCGATGCTTCGGGTGACAAATGGATTGATGGTGCAGGCGCTATTGGCCGAGCGGCATGCGCGCTGTTCGCGGGAACGCGCGCTGCACGGGGTTGATGTGATGATGACCTGCTCGACATCAGGCGGGACGGGCAAGCTCGTCACGCCGATGACCACCTGATCCAACTGTTACAAGTTCAATGCGGTCCTGATCACCCGCGAAGGAGGCGGTCAGCCTGTTGGGCCGTAACGGGGTGCCTCGGTCGTCTTGGGCGAAGGGTGCAGGCAATGCCAGTTTCACCGGCGCCTATGTCCGCGCGGTGGCCCATGATCTGAGCGGGCAGGGCTGGCAGGGCGACGCCACCCGTTTCGAATATGAGCCGCTGATTTGATCACATCTTGATTGCGCGGCCCAAGGCGTCATATCAGACCCCATGCACGGGGGAACCGAT
>JALQTL010000426.1 GCA_023260935.1 Paracoccaceae bacterium | reverse complement strand
GATCTCTTCCAGCTCTTCTTTCGCCTCGTCGATACCGGCCACGTCATCAAAGGTGACACGGCCGTGCTTTTCGGTCAGCAACTTGGCGCGCGACTTGCCAAAGCCCATGGCGCCCCCGCGCCCGCCGCCCTGCATCCGGTTCATGAAGAATATCCAGATGCCGATCAGCACGATGAAGGGCAGCCAGAGTGAGATCAGCGACAGGAAGCCCGATTGCTCCTGCGCCTCGGCCCGCACTTCCACGCCCTTGGCAACAAGCTGGTTGGTGATATCGGTCCCCTGCGGGATGATCGCGGAATACTGGTTGCCATCCTTGGAACGAACAAGCACACGCTCGCCATCGATGACGACGCTGGCCACCTGCCCCGAATCAACCCGTGTCACGAAATCGGAATACGAGATCGTCCGGGACGACATGGTGGTCTGGCTACCGCTGAACAGGTTGAACAGGGCCAGAATAAGAAGAAAGAGAACGACCCAGAATGCGATGTTTCGTGCGTTGCCCACGCATATACTCCTCAGATGCGCTGCCCGCTCATGCGGCAGCCGCCTTCGTTCCTAAGATAGACAGAACCGCACCGGGTTCAATGCGATAACAGGAATAAGCTGAAACTGGCCGTCAATGTCGCAGTTGCGGGGCCAAACCCTGCGCAAGGGGCGGCAATCAGCCTGTCGCCCTGCCATAGCCCCGGCGTGACTTCCAGCACCTGACGGGGCAATCCCGTCGCCCGCCAGTCGGGGCATTGGCGCAGGCCCGCAGGCCCAAGGGCGCTGACCTGCCCTTGCGCCCCGGTCACGGTCCAGCGACCGTCCCAAAGCTGGCCCGCAGGCACCGGCCCGCCACAGGCGCGCGCCTCGCGGCTGATCCAGCAGGTGTCACCCCGCCAGCGGAACCGTACGCCGGAAAGGGTGGCATCCTTGCGCGCCTCAAGCGCCCGGCCAAGGGCAATGACATTCGCCTCGCGCGGGGGATGGCGTTCACCGCCGATCCACTGAACCATGGCGATCAGCAGGCGGCGCCGGATTTCAGAGGAACATGCCTGAAAGGCCTTTTCTTCGAAGCACAGGCTTCCTGCTTTTTCCGAAACAACCTCATCCCCCGCCCGCGCCACCGCCTGATGCACAACACCCTGCGCCATCGCCAGATGGTGAATGACGCTGGAAAGCCGGCCGACGCTAATTCCCAGCGGTTTCAAAGCCTTCAGCGCCCGGCGCGCCCTGACCCGGGCAAAGCGGGTGTTGTCGTTCGACGGATCATCAATCCACGGCAGGGAATGGCGGGTCAGAAAGGCCCGCAAGTCGGCCCGGGTCTGTTCAAGAAACGGGCGGCGAAAGGCGATGCCGTCCACTTCGAAAGCGGGGCGCATGCCGGTCAGCCCATCCAGCCCCGCGGCGCGCGACAGGCCCATCAGGAAGGTTTCGGCCTGATCGTCGGCGGTATGCGCCAGAGTGACCAGATCAATGCCCCGTGCGCGCGCCCAGCCAGCCATCAAGCCATAGCGCGCGGCGCTGGCGGCCTGCATCAGATTACCGGCAACATCACCATGGTCCCAGATCAGCACCTGATGCGGGATGCCAAGGCCCGCACAGACCCGGCCCACAAACTCTGCCTCCTCCGCCGACTCGGGGCGCAGGCGGTGATCCACCGTCACGGCATGCAGCGACCAGCCGGCCTGCGGCATCGCACGGGCCATCAGATGCAGCATCGCCATGGAGTCACTGCCGCCCGATACAGCCACCCCCACCGCACCTGGCGGCTGTGAAGCCCCGCCTTGCGGGAGGAGAGCGCGGAACAGCAAGGGCGCATCCGCGCCTTGCGCGGCCAGCCAGTCGGCGTCTACTGGCACGCCAATCCCTGCATGGCGACTGAAGCCTGCGTCGCGGCCATGCTGCCGGGAAAGCGGTTGCCCACCTCGGCCAGCGTCACACAGGCTTCGGGCGACTGCCCAAGCGCGCCAAGGGCCTCGCCCAGTTTCAGCAAGGCATCGGCTGCAAAGGGCCCATCGGGCTGGCCCGAAAACGCCTCCAGATAGGCGCGCGCGGCGTTCGACGTGTCACCCAGTTGGGCCAGCGCCTCGCCCCGGCTGAAATGCGCTTCCTGCGTCAGCGGCGAGCCAGGATAGGATTGGGTAAAGGTCGCAAAGAGGTCAGCGGCGGCGCGAAAGTCACCCTGACCGAGCACCCCCTTGGCCCGGTCGAAATCCATCTGTTCGCCGATTGCAAGTTCGGCCCCGCCGGTGGCCGGGGCGGGGGTTGCCGGGCTGGTCACGGCAGGCACGTCTGCGCCCCCGCCATCGCCCCCCAGAACCGGGGTCTGGCCAAGGGTGGCGATATCGCAGCCCTCGGTCACTTCGCACAGGCGAAACTCCAGATCGCCAATGCGGTTTGTGCCATCCTGCACGACCCGGTTCAGCCGCAATTCGATGGCCTCGGCCCGCGACGTCAGCCGCGCCAGTTCCGCTTCCATCGCATCCATGCGCTCCAGCGCCGAACCGCCCGCCGCCCCGCTGCCGCTGGCCCCGGTCTGCACCAGTTCCGCTTTCAGCGTGTTGAACTCTGCCGCAAGACCCGCCAGCTCTGCCCGGATATCGGCAAGGGTCTGCGCCCGGTCCTGCGCAAACGCAGGGCCGGACAGCAGAACGAACAGCATGACGCCAAGGCGCAGCATCAGGTCAAACCCCGCCGCCGATCGACAGCACGGTCACCGCTCGGCGGTTCTTGGCATAGCAGGCCTCGTCCGAGCAGACCTCGATCGGGCGTTCCTTGCCGTAAGAGATGGTGCGCATC
>JALQTL010000415.1 GCA_023260935.1 Paracoccaceae bacterium | reverse complement strand
TTCGCCCGCATGGCGATGGATGACGAGGAAACCGTGGCGCTGACCGCCGGTGGCCACACCGTCGGCAAGGCGCATGGCAATGGCGATGCCAGCACGCTGGGTGCCGAACCCGAAGCGGCCGGGTTGGAAAATCAGGGCCTTGGCTGGATGAACCCCAACCTTGGCGGCAAGGCGACCAATGCCATCACCAGCGGCATCGAAGGCGCATGGACGACCCACCCGACGAAATGGGACATGGGCTATTTCAAGCTGCTGTTCGGCTATGAATGGGAACTGACCAAATCGCCCGCCGGCGCGAACCAGTGGCGCCCGATCAACATCCGCGAAGAGGACATGCCGGTCGATACGACCGACCCGACCAAGCGCGTCATGCCGATGATGACGGATGCCGACATGGCCATGAAGGTGGACCCGGTCTATAACGCCATCTGCCAGAAGTTCATGGCCGACCCGGCCTATTTCGATGATTGCTTCGCCCGCGCATGGTTCAAGCTGACCCACCGCGATCTGGGGCCGAACACCCGCTACATCGGCCCCGATGCGCCCAAGGAAGACCTGATCTGGCAAGACCCGGTTCCCGCCGGCAATACCGGGTGGGATGTGGCGGCAGTCAAGGCAAAGATCGCGGCCTCGGGCCTGTCGGTCGCCGATGCCGTGGCAACGGCATGGGATTCGGCGCGCACCTTCCGCCAGTCTGACCTGCGCGGCGGGGCCAATGGCGCCCGCATCCGGCTTGCCCCGCAAAAGGATTGGGAAGGCAACGAACCCGCCCGTCTGGCCCGCGTCCTGTCGGTGCTGGAACCGATCGCGGCGGCCTCTGGCGCCTCGGTGGCCGATGTGATCGTGCTGGCCGGGAACTGGGGGGTGGAACAGGCCGCCAAGGCAGCCGGTTTCGACGTGACGGTGCCCTTTGCCCCCGGCCGTGGCGATGCCACGGATGCGATGACCGATGCCGCGTCCTTCTCGGTTCTGGAACCCGTCGCGGATGGCTATCGCAACTGGATGAAGAAGGATTATGTGGTTTCGGCCGAAGAGCTGATGCTGGACCGCACCCAGCTGATGGGGCTGACGGCGGCCGAAATGACCTGTCTGGTCGGCGGCATGCGGGTGATTGGCACCAACCACGGCGGCACCGAGCATGGCGTCTTCACCGACCGCAAGGGCGCCCTGACCACCGACTTCTTCGTCAACCTGACGGACATGAGCTACAAGTGGGTGCCGAAGGGCGCCAACCTCTACCACATCACCGACCGCAAATCCGGCGCGGTGAAGTGGACGGCCACGCGCGTCGATCTGGTGTTCGGTTCGAACTCCATCCTGCGCGCCTATGCCGAAGTCTATGCCCAGGACGATAACGCGGGCAAGTTCGTGGCCGATTTCGTGGCCGCCTGGACCAAGGTGATGAACGCCGACCGCTTCGATCTGGCGTAACCGGCATCAGTCCGTTGAAAACGGGCCGCAGCGGGGCAGGGGTGCCCGGCTGCGGCCTTTCTTCTTTCGCACAGAGCCGCCCCTTCTCCCGCAGCATGGTCTGGAACGGCGGGCCAAGACGCGCTAAAGGGGCGGCAGCACGCACAAGAGGCCCCCATGGCACGGATACTCATCACCTCGGCCATCCCCTATATCAACGGGATCAAGCACCTTGGAAATCTGGTCGGCAGCCAGCTTCCGGCCGATCTCTTCGCCCGCTACATGCGGGGCAGGGGGCATGAGGTGATGTTCATCTGCGCCACCGACGAACACGGCACCCCGGCCGAACTTGCCGCCGCCAAGGCCGGCCAACCGGTCGAGGTCTACTGCGCCGAAATGCACAAGGTGCAGGCCGATATCGCCCGCGGCTTCCGGCTTTCCTTCGATCACTTCGGCCGTTCCTCCAGCCAGCGCAACCACCGTCTGACCCAGCATTTCGCAGGCAAGCTGGCCGAAAACGGCCTGATCCGCGAAGTGACGGAAAAGATGATCTATTCCATCGACGACGGCCGCTTCCTGCCTGACCGCTATGTCGAAGGCACCTGCCCGAACTGCGGCTATGACTCGGCCCGGGGCGACCAGTGCGACAATTGCACAAAGCAGCTTGATCCGACCGATCTGATCGATCCGCATTCCACCATTTCCGGGTCCAAGAACCTTGAACTGCGGGAAACCAAGCACCTTTACCTGATGCAGCGCGCGCTGAAGGACAAGCTGGAGGCGTGGATCGATTCAAAGACCGACTGGCCGATCCTGACCACGTCGATTGCCAAGAAATGGCTGCATGATGGCGATGGTCTGCAAGACCGGGGCATCACCCGCGATCTGCACTGGGGCATCCCGGTGAAAAAGGGCGAGCAGCCCTGGCCGGGGTTGGAAGGCAAGGTCTTCTATGTCTGGGTCGATGCGCCCATCGAATATATCGCGGCCACCGCCGAATGGGCCGATGCGAACGGCCTTGACGATGCCGCATGGGAACGCTGGTGGCGCACCGACAAGGGCGCCGATGACGTCACCTATTATCAGTTCATGGGCAAGGACAACGTGCCCTTCCATACCCTTTCCTTCCCCGCCACCATTCTGGGCTCGGGCGAGCCGTGGAAGCTGGTCGATTACCTCAAGTCTTTCAATTACCTCAACTATGACGGCGGCCAGTTCTCCACCTCGCGCGGGCGGGGGGTGTTCATGGATCAGGCGTTGCAGGTGCTGCCCTCTGACTACTGGCGCTGGTGGCTTCTCAGCCATGCGCCCGAATCCTCGGACAGCGAATTCACATGGGAGAATTTTCAGGGCTCGGTGAACAAGGATCTGGCCGATGTGCTGGGCAACCTTGTCAGCCGCGTGACCAAATTCGCCCGGTCGAAATTCGGGGAGACCGTTCCCGCCGCGGGTGACTTCGGCCCGATGGAAACCGCGCTGATCGCCGAACTGGGCGCCCGTATCCGCGATTACGAGGCGCTGATGCAGGGGATGGAGGTGCGCAAGGCCGCCGCCGAACTGCGCGCGATCTGGGAGGCGGGCAACGAATACCTGCAAGCCGCCGCCCCGTGGAGCGTGGTGAAAACCGATCCCGAACAGGCACAGGCGCAGGTCCGCCTCGCGCTGAACCTGATCCGCGTCTATGCGATCCTGTCGCGCCCCTTCATCCCCGATGCCGCTGCCACCATGATGGCGGCCATGGGGTCCGATGACTGGACATGGCCCGAAGACCTGCCGCAGGCGCTGCGCCACCTGCCCCCGGGCCATGCCTTCAGCGTGCCCGAAAACCTGTTCCGCAAGATCACCGATGAGGAACGGGCAGACTGGCAGGCGCGTTTTGCCGGCGTCCGGGGATAAGCGCCTTCCCTTGCGGGGCCTTGGCTCATGACAGGTGCCTTGCGCCTGTGGCTGGGGCTGACCCGCGCGCTGCCGGGCCTTTTTCGCAGCGCGTCCCGGCGGGCGCATCGCCGGCAGGGCGCCGATCCCGCCCGCTTTGCCGAACGCCTTGGCCAGCCCTCGCACCCCCGGCCTGAAGGGCCTGTGCTCTGGTTCCACGCCGCCAGCCTTGGCGAGGTGGCGCAGATCCGCGATCTGGCGCTGGCCCTTGCCTCGGCGCAAGGGGCGGCCCTTCTGGTCACCACCACCACGCAAGCCGGGGCCGATTGGGTGGCCCGCTCCCTGCCCGAGGCGATCCACCAGTTCTGCCCGCTGGATACCCCCGCCGCGGTGCAGGGGTTTCTGGATCACTGGCGACCCATGGCCGGGATCTTCGTCGAATCCGATCTCTGGCCCCGGCTGATCCTTGCCTGCCACGCGCAAGGCACGCCCCTGATCCTGCTGAATGCCCGCGCCTCGCGCACAAGGGCCCGCCTGCCGCGCAGCATGGCCGCGCTGCTGGCCCCGTTCCGCCTTGTCACCTGCCGGACCGAAGCGGTTGCCGCCGATCTGCGCGCCCTTGGCCTGCCGGCCGGGCGTATCCACGTCACCGGCGATCTGAAGGCTTCGGCCCCGCCGCTGAAGATCGACCCCATGGAGGCGGGCCTTCTTGCCAGCACCATCGGCGCCCGCCCGGTCTGGATCGCGGCCTCGACCCATGCGGCGGATGAGGCGGCGGTTCTTGCCGCGCAAGCCACGCTTGCGGCCACGCCCGACCGCCCCTTGCTGATCTGGGCCCCCCGCCACCCGCGCCGGGCCGGGGCGATCATGGCCGCCGCCCGCGCGCAGGGTCTGGCGGTGGCCCAACGCTCGGCCGATCAGGCGATCACGCCCGAAATCGCCATCTATCTGGCCGATACGATGGGAGAGCTGGGCACCCTCTTCGCGCTTTCCCCGGTGGTCTTTCTGGGCGGCAGCTTCGGCCCCGAAGGCGGGCACAATCCGTTTGAGCCTGCGCAACTGGGCAAAGCGGTGCTGACCGGCCCGCATGTTCGCAATTTCGCCGATGCCTTCGCCGGCATGATCGAAGCTGGCGGCGCGCTGACCGTGCAGGACGGGGATGATCTGGCCCGCACGGTCGGCCGGCTTTTGCAGGGGAAAGCGGCGCAGGCGCAGGGCGACCGCGCGCGCAGCCATGCGGCGGGGCAGGGGCAGGCGCTGGCGGCCAGCACGGCCCTGATCGGGGCGGCCCTGAAGGGCCAGTGAAGGTTCCGGCCCCGAACAGGCTGGACAAAGCACGCGGCCTTGCGCATGGCTGGGGCAACGGGCGGGAAGGGGGCATGACGTGGTGCAGATGATGGAAACGCTGAAAACCGAACTCCTGTACCTCTGGTCAAAGCTGACCGGGGCCAAGAACCGCAACCGCAAGGCCGCCTTTGCCGATTTCGATGCCGCCGTCGCCCGGCTTGGCCCCGGCGATCTGGTTATCGACCTTGGCGCGAATGCCGGCGTCTTTACCCAGCGTTTTGCCGATACCGGCGCCGATGTCATCGCCTTTGAACCCGATCCGCATGCCTTTGCGCTGCTGACCGCCCGGGTAGGCGCGCGGCCCAATGTGCGGCTGATCCCCGCTGCCGCCGGGGCCAGGGCCGACATGCTGAAGCTTTATCGGCGCACCGATTTCGACGCCTCGCCCGATGCGCGCACCACTTCGTCCTCGCTCTTCGCCGACAAGCACAAGATGGACGAAGGCAAGGCCGTTCAGGTCGAGGTGATGGATTTCCCCGCCTTTCTGGCCGATCTGAACCGCGATGTGGCGCTTTTGAAGATCGATATCGAAGGCGCCGAGGTGCCGCTGATGGAGGCGCTCTTGACCTCTCCCGCGCTGTCGCGCGTCAACCGCATGTTCATCGAATCGCATGAACGCGTTGTGCGCAGCCTTGCAGGGCGCACCCGGGCGCTGAAGGCCCGGACCAGAGGCATGACCCGGCCCGTCATCAACTGGGACTGGCACTAGCGACCTGCGCCTTGGGGGCCTGCGCCTAATGCCAGCCGGTCACACCGATCCGGGACAGACGTCGACGCAGTTGTACCAGGCGCATGCGATCGCCTACGACGGCGCCGGCCAGTCGACGCAAAGCCAGACGGTTTCATTTTCGATGGGCGTAAGCTTTCCTGGTTTGCTCAAAATTTCGGCAGGCACAGAAATCTTGCGGGCAGCGAAAGCTTAGGCCTCTGCGATAGCCCACAAGCGAGCCTGGGACAGGCACTTCCGCGCGGCCCTGAAGGCTCAAACGCGCACGCGGGAGTCACAATTTCTTCTGTAGTGTGGGAGGGTTAGATTGCT
>JALQTL010000314.1 GCA_023260935.1 Paracoccaceae bacterium | reverse complement strand
CATCGACCATCTGATAAGCGCGGGCGCGGGCATCCCGCAGGGATTCGCCGCGGGCCGTCACGTTCAGCACACGGCCGCCATGTGCCTGGATGGCCCCATTGACCTCGCGCGTGCCGGCGTGAAAGACCATCTGCCAGCCGGTTTCGGGGATGGTGTCGAGCCCCCCGATGACGCTGCCCCTTTCATAGCTGCCCGGATACCCCCGGGCCGCCATGACCACCGTGATGGCATGATCCTCGGCCCAGGTGACATGGGCCTTGTCCAGCCGTCCCTCGGCACAGGCCAGCATCAGGTCCAGCGCCTGAGCGCCCAGCCTCATCATCAGAACCTGCGTTTCCGGATCGCCGAAGCGGCAGTTGTATTCCACCAGCCTTGCCTGCCCGTCCCTGATCATGAGGCCGGCGTAAAGCACGCCCTGATAGGGGGTGCCGCGTCGTGCCATCTCGCGGATGGTGGGCAGAACGATCTGGTCCATCGCCTGCTGCTGGATCGCCTCTGTCAGAACCGGGGCAGGGGAATAGGCGCCCATCCCGCCGGTGTTCGGCCCCGTATCGCCTTCGCCCACGCGCTTGTGATCCTGCGCGGTGCCAATTGGCAGGGCGTTCAGACCGTCAGACAGCACGAAGAAGCTGGCTTCCTCGCCTTCCATGAATTCCTCGATCACCACCTCTGCGCCCGCGTCGCCAAAGGCACCGCCGAAGATCTCGTCGATCCCGGCAAGCGCCTCGGGCAGGGTCATGCCCATGATCACGCCCTTGCCGGCTGCCAGACCGTCGGCCTTGATCACCAGCGGGGCACCCTTGGCAGTAACATAGTCGCGGGCGGCGGCGGCCGTGTCGAAGCGGGCATAGGCGGCGGTCGGGGCGGCGCAGGCGTCGCAGATTTCTTTGGTGAAGCCCTTTGATGCCTCCAGCCGGGCGGCGGCGGCCGAGGGGCCGAAGGTCAGGATGCCGGCCGCGCGGGTGGCATCGGCCACGCCGGCCGCCAAGGGTGCCTCGGGCCCGACAATCACGAAATCCACCGCATTCTCGCCGCAGAAATCCACCACGGCCGCGCCGTCCAGAATGTCGATCTCGGCCAGTTCCGCCAGTTCGGCGATGCCGGCATTGCCCGGGGCCACGATCAGCCGGTCGCATTTGGGGTTCTGCTTCACTGCCCAGGCAAGCGCGTGTTCACGCCCCCCGGACCCGAGGATCAGGATGTTCATGGACTTGGCCCCCCTAGGCCCCCTTGGACTTCGCACCGCCGCGTCATAAGGTCAGGCCCTTGGGGAGGCAAGCCACATGGACCTGCTGGAAGACCGTGCCGCGCCGGGCAATCAGCCCGAATACACCGTTTCCGAGCTTTCGGGGGCGGTCAAACGGCTGATCGAGGGCGAATTCGGCCTTGTCAGGGTGCGCGGAGAGGTGGGGCGGGTTTCGCGCCCGGTGTCCGGCCATCTTTATTTCGACCTGAAAGATGACCGCAGCGTGATTGCCGCGATTTCCTGGAAAGGGCAGGTCGCGCGCATGCAGGTGCGCCCCGAAGAAGGGATGGAGGTCGTGGCGACGGGCCGCATGACCACTTTTCCGGGGCAGTCGAAATACCAGCTGATCGTCGAGGATGTGGCGCCGGCAGGTGCGGGCGCGCTGATGGCGATGCTGGAAAAGCGCAAGGCCCAGCTTCAGGCCGAAGGTCTGTTCGATACCGGTCGCAAGCGGCGCATCCCCTTTCTTCCGGGGGTGATCGGGGTCGTCACCTCGCCCTCTGGTGCGGTGATCCGCGATATCCTGCATCGTTTGCGTGACCGTTTTCCCCGCCATGTGTTGATCTGGCCCGTGGCCGTTCAGGGCCAGGCCTGTGCGGCTGAGGTGGCGGCCGCGATCCGGGGCTTCAATGCGATTGTGCCGGGCGGCCCGGTGCCCCGGCCTGATGTGCTGATTGTGGCGCGCGGCGGCGGGTCGCTGGAAGATCTCTGGGGGTTCAACGAGGAAATCGTGGTGCGGGCGGCGGCTGACTCGGCGATCCCGCTAATTTCCGCGGTGGGGCATGAAACCGATACCACGCTGATCGACCTTGCCGCCGACCTGCGTGCGCCAACCCCTACGGCCGCGGCGGAACTGGCGGTGCCGGTGCGGCTGGATCTGCTGGCGGGGCTGGATGATCTGGGGGCACGCCTGTCGCGCGGGCTGGCGCAGGGGATAGCCCAGCGGGGGCAGCGCTTGCGTGACCTGTCTCGCGCCTTGCCCCGGATCGAGGCGCTTATGGCCACGCCGGTGCAGCGGCTGGACAGTGCGGGGGGACGTCTGGCCGGTGCGCTGTCGCTATCTGTCAGCCGGCGGCGGGGCGAATTCGAACGGCGCGCGGGCGGGGTATCGCCACAGGCGCTGATGGCGCTGGTTGGCAATCGCCGCGAATCGCTGGTGCGCCGCGCTGACATGCTGGAGGCGCGGATGACCCGCCGGCAGGATCAGGCGCAGGCGCGCTTCGACAACTGGGCCTCGCGGCTGGCGCCATCCCTTGCGCGGATGATCAGCGGAGCCGCGCGCGAAAGTGCCGACAACCGCCGCAAACTGGCGGAGGCATCGGCACGGCTTGATCTGTTGCTGCGCCAGAGGCTGCTTGACCTGTCACAGCGGCTGGAGGCGCTGGACCGGACCCGTCAGACACTGGGCTATGGGGAAACCCTGCGGCGCGGTTATGCCGTGGTGCGCGGTGACAGCGGGGTTCTGACCAGCCGCGCCATGGCCGAGACGGCAACAGGGCTTGAAATCGAGTTCCATGATGGCCGGCTTGCCATCGGCGGGCGGGCCGCGCCCCGCAAGGGCCCCAGCAAACCACCTGAGCAGGGAAGCCTGTTCTGAAGGTTCGAAAGGTGAAATTCAGCCCCGTGCCTTTGCCCGGTTCGGGTAGAAAAGTGTTCGAAAAGGAAAAGGGTCAGACGCCCACCTCGGGGCCTGCGCAGGGCAGGGGGCCGGTCGATTGGGAAACTTCGTGAAGTTCCGTGCCGCTGTCGGTGCTGACGAACCGCGCCCGCAAGCCGCCGTCCTGCCAGAAGACCCAGCATTGCGGTGTCGGGTCATAGTCATAGACAAAGCAGATCTGCCCTGCGTCTTCGTACCAGATGCCCTCGCGGCAGATGTCTTCGGTGAAGGCCCATTTGACCCTCCGCCCCGGCAGGTATTGTTCCGCCCCGTAGACCTGCCCCTGTGACGCGAAGGTCAGCGTCTTGCCTGTGGTATATGCTTCGAATTCTGCCCCCGAAAGCGGGGTTTCGGCGGCAAGGGCAAGCTGCGGTAGCAGCGCAAGGCAAAGGGCGGTTCGGCGCATCCGGGGCCTCCTGTCACGGCGCGAGCCTGCCACGGGTCCGGGGCTTGCGCCAGTCACCAATCCGTCAGGCGGACCAGCGCGCCAGATGGGGTTTCATCCGACGGCGCCACAGCCGCGGCCACATGGCAAGCGCGCAGGCCAGTGGCAGGGGCCATGGCAGCATTGGCCCATCGGCAGGCAGGCGCAGCGCCGGATAGGGGCGCGCGGGGTGGGCGTGATGGTCGGAATGGCGTGGCGCATTCAGCATCAGCGCCGAGGAAAACCAGTGCGGGCTGTTCCATGAATGCCGATCGCTGACCGGCTCGAACCGGCCATCGGGCCTGCGTGCCCGGGTCAGCCCGTAATGCTGCACATAATCTGCCAGCAGCAGTTGCAATTGTGCATGGCCCGCCAGCCCAACCCAGACCAGCGCGCCCTGCCAACCGCAAAGCGCGTAGCCAAGCCCGATTGAGGCCGCCGCGCCCAGAAGATAGACCACATAGGGATGCAGCCCCCCCGGCTTGCGCGTCCGTCGTTCGTTTTCAGCCCGCAACCCTTCCCGGAAGCTGCCGATCCATGCCCGCGGCGCAAAGGTCCAGAAACCCATTTCCGCCGGTGCTGAATTGGGGTCTTCGGGGGTGGCGACCGCGCGGTGATGGACCAGCCGGTGCGCGCTTGCATGATGGCCGAACAGCAGCGTGACATAAATGCCGGTACCCAGCCGGAACAGCCCCCGCGCTCTGCGGTGGATCAGTTCATGCGCGGCGGGGTGGGCCACCTGTCCCATCCAGTAACCACAGGCCAGAAACAGCAACAGCCTTTCGCCCGAGCTCAGCCCGGACGGCCCCGCAATGGTCATCACGGCTGCCGGCATCAGCACCAGATGGGCGGCGGCCACTGCCACCAGAAGCGCGTCGCCGGCCGGAAACTCTGCCCCTTCGGCGGCATCGCCCCGCACCAGCGGCGCGATCTGATCGATCACGATCGCCAGACCCGCCATGTACAGAAAGCCCGCCCAGATCCACGGCCCGCCCCAGATCACCCCAAGGCCCAGCAGGGCCGCGGGGCAAAGTGCCACCAGCGCAAAGATGGTCATCGGCATGGGTTTCGCTGTCATGGCGGGATGTCTAGCATGAAATCGGGGCGGTTCCATGGCCCCGGGGGCAAGGCCGTCCGGTCAGGGGGCGGAACAGGGGGGGCATGTTCGATCTTTTCTTTCGCGCGGCCGCGATCCTTGGGCTGATCGCCGGGCTGATCTACTGGCTGGCTTACAGTTGGCATGACACGAAGGATGGCGCGCGCAGCCTGTTCAAGACGCTGACGCTGGCCCCACTTGCCCTGTTCTGGCTGGTGACAAGCGGCATGGCCGGGTCTTCTGACTGGATCATGGCGCTTGGCCTGTCGCTGGGGGTTCTGGGGGATTATCTACTGTCGCGCCCCGGGCCGCGCGCCTTTCTGGCTGGCATGGCCGCCTTCGGGGCTGGTCATCTTGCATATGCGGCGGCCCTTTTCCTTCGTGCCGGCGCGCCGGACCCGGGCGCGCTGTCATCGGCACAAGCCATTGCCCTTGCTTTTCTTTTCGGCCTTGTCGCCTCGATCGAGCTGTGGCTAGCCCCCCGGACTGGCCGCCTTCGCCAGCCGGTCCGGGCCTATGTGTTCCTGATCGCCCTGATGGCGGTGGCCGTGATCCTGCTGCCCGATGGTCCCGGTCAGGCCGAGCTGAGGGCGGGGGCGATCCTCTTTCTGGGTTCTGACCTGCTGCTGGCCTTGCAGATTTTTGTCCTGCGCGGGCAAAGGCGGCGCGGGATGGCCGGCTTTCTGGTCTGGCCCGCCTACGTCTGCGGCCAGCTTCTGATCTTCTGGGGCAGCCTGCTGTTCTGGACCTTCCCGTCAGTGTGACCCGCCAGTGTGACCCGCCGGTGTGACAGGCCTGCCTTGCCGGGTGCGCCGTGCGGCCCTTTCCATGGCATTGCAAAGCGATTAGGTGGAAGGAAAGCCAAGCTGCGAGGGCCGCGATGTCGTTCTTCAAGAAACTCAAGGACCGCCTGTTCAAGTCTTCCGACAAGATCGGCGAAGGGCTTGACGCGCTTGTGGCTGATGGTGCCGAGCCGGAGGATGCGCCGGTTCCGTCCCCGGCGGCGGGGACCGGAAGGGACGGGAACGACACCCCCGCTGCGCCGGAAACCCCTCCTGCGGCCTCTGCTCCGCCTTCCGTGCCGGCTGAACCCGCTTCGGCCCCCGCAACGCCACAACCCCCTCCGGCCCCCGCCGAAGACGCGCGCCCGGGCCTGATGGGGCGGCTTTTCGGCGCCCGTCCCGCCCGCCCGGAAGAGCCGCGTCGCGTGCTTGACGATGCCATGCTGGAAAGCCTTGAAGAGCTGCTGATCCAGGCCGACATGGGCGTGGATACGGCCGTCCGGGTCACGGCCAATATCGCTGAAAGCCGCTTTGGCAAGAAGATTTCCACCTCCGAACTGCGCGCGGCCCTTGCGACCGAGGTGGCTCGCATCCTTGCGCCGGTGGCACGTCCGCTGCCGCTTTACCCGCAAAAGCCGCAAGTCGTGCTGGTGGTGGGCGTGAACGGGTCGGGCAAGACCACCACCATCGGAAAGCTGGCCAGCCAGTTCAAGGCGGCTGGCAAGTCGGTGGTGATTGCCGCCGGTGATACCTTCCGCGCTGCGGCGGTCGATCAGCTGCGCATCTGGGGCGATCGGGCAGGGGTGCCGGTTCTGACCGCGCCCGAAGGCTCCGATCCGGCAAGCCTTGCCTTCGACGCGCTGACAAAGGCGCAGGAAGATGGCGCTGATCTGTTGATGATCGATACAGCCGGCCGCCTGCAAAACCGCGCCGACCTGATGGAGGAATTGGCCAAGATCGTGCGCGTGATCCGCAAGAAAGACCCGACCGCCCCGCACAACACGCTTCTGGTGCTGGATGCCACCACGGGCCAGAACGCGGTCACGCAGGTCGAGATTTTCCGCAAGATTGCCGATGTCTCGGGGCTGGTGATGACAAAGCTCGACGGCACCGCAAAGGGGGGCGTCCTGGTGGCCCTGGCTGACAAGTTCGGCCTGCCGATCCACGCCATCGGGGTGGGTGAACAGATCGACGATCTCTCGCCATTCGACCCGGACGAATTCGCCCGTGCGCTGGTGGGGATGGAAGACTGACCGTCTTCATCTGTTCATGAATATCCCGGGGGTCCGGGGGCAGGGCCCCCGGGTGTCGGCAACAAGTGCGGCGCAATGTCTGACTGGCTGATCTCACTCGAAGGCACCGCCGAAGGCCGGGAACTGGCCCTCGTGCTTGCGCTGATGGCTGCCTTCCTGCACGCTCTTTTCGGCGCGCTGCAAAAGGGTCGCCA
>JALQTL010000249.1 GCA_023260935.1 Paracoccaceae bacterium | reverse complement strand
GATGCGCCCAAACCGCCCGCATATCCCTTCATTCATCATCAATGTCAAAGAGCGCAGACACAAAAATCACAGAACCGCCAATCCCTTGGCGCTTCCCGCAACCGTGCATCCAGAGTTTCATCACATCGAAACCTTCCGATCCCGATCACCAATCCGTCCGTCACCGCGTCGCCGCGTCCCGTCCGCTTCGGTGAGGCGGTGTTTAGGCCGGTGAAAAAAAACCCGCAAGAGGAAAATGTCATCCATGTGACGATTTTTTCATGTGGACAGAAAACCGATCAAAATCTTGCGGTTGGCGCAATCATGACCACTAGCGGCCAATGGATGCCGTAAGAAAGTTGCGCGTCCTTTGTGGAATCAGCGCCGAAGCTGACCCGCCCGGGTCAGGGCGCCGTCTCGGGGGGCCAGGCGCCACAACAAAAGCAGGAAGATCCCCCCCGCATAGAGCAGCGGTTCGGCCGGCCAACCCTTCACAAGGATCACGAAATGGACTGCAGCCGCCGCTGCGGCCAGATAGGCAAGTCGGTGCAATCGCCGCCAGCGCAGGGCGCCCAGCCTTCTGATGGCCGCGTCTGTCGAGGTAAGGGCAAGGGGAATCATCGCACAAAGCCCGATCATCCCCAGAATGATGTAGGGCCGCTTATAAAGGTCGCCCAGAATCTCTGCCCAGCGCAGCCCCATATCCAGCACGACCCACGCCATGAAGTGCAGCGCGGCATAAAAGAAGGCCATCATTCCCAGCGCGCGGCGGAAGCGCAAAAGATTCAGGCCCAGGCGGCGCAGCGGGCTGATGCAAAGCGAAGCGATCAGGAACTGCAAGGACCACAGCCCCAGCTGATGTTCGATCGCCTTGACCGGGTCTGGCCCAAGCCGGTTGCCAAAAGCGGCCCAGACCAGCCAGGCAAAGGGTACCAGCCCCCCCACCCAGACGGCGCCCGTGGGAAGCCGACGCATCAGGGCGTTCAGCCTGTCCATCAGAAGTCCTTCGACAAGTCCTGCCCGCTGTAAAGGCTGGCAACCTGATCGCCATAGCCATTGAACATCTGTGTATCCACGCGACCGGCGAAAATCCCCGCACCAACCCGCCGCTCACTGGCCTGGCTCCACCGCGGGTGGTCCACCTGCGGATTGACGTTGCTGTAGAACCCGTATTCGCGCGGATTCTCCATGTTCCATGTGGTTTGCGGCTGTTCAGCCGTCAGGCTGATCCGCACCACCGACTTGATCGATTTGAATCCGTATTTCCATGGCACCACCAGCCGGATCGGCGCGCCGTTCTGCTTCGGCATCGGCTCACCATAAAGCCCGGTGGCCAGAATCGTCAGCGGGTGCATCGCTTCGTCCAGCCGCAGGCCTTCACGATAGGGCCAGTCAAGGATCGCACTTTTCTGGCCCGGCATCTCATCGGGCCGGACTAGGGTTTCAAAGGCCACATAACGCGCCCCTGGCTGCACCCCCACCTTGTTCAACAGGTGCGAAAGCTCGAATCCGATCCAGGGAATCACCATCGACCACGCCTCTACACAGCGGAACCGATAGATCCGCTCTTCCAGCGGTGCGCCGGCCATCACGTCAGACAGGTCATAGGTGCCGGGCTTTTCCACCAACCCGTCGATAACGATGCTCCACGGATCGGTGGTCAGCAGGCGGGCATTGCGGGCCGGATCCCCCTTGTCGAGGCCGAATTCGTAGAAATTATTGTATGTGGTGATCTGCTTGAAGGTATTAGGCTCTTCGGTGGTGGAAAACGGGCTTTTGGCCGCCTCAATTCCTGCCGCAGCCGGCGCCGCGGCCAGCGCCGCTGCCCCCGCGATCAGCTGGCGCCGGTTCATCCAGTCGCACCGGGGGGTCACATCCGACCAGTTCAGATCCTTGCGAACACGCATTTGAAACATCCCTTTGCCTTCGGTTCCAGAAAAGATGCGTGTGCGGTGGCAAAAGGCAAAGCAATACCTGTCACTTCTGCGGGAAAGGCTTGAAACATCGCCCGCTCGGTGAAAACATATCTTGGATTTTGAATACTTCTACGCGAAGATATGGACTGGAGGAACCGATGAAGCGCCTTGCCCTGATTGCCTGCCTGACGGCCAGCCCAGCCCTCGCCGATGTGCCGCCCGTGCTTTACACGGTTGAGGACAGTTTCGAGAATGTGGCCTTCGCGGTGGAAAACGCCATTCTGGGCGCGGGGCTGGTGATCGACCATGTCAGCCACACCGGAGAGATGCTGGAACGGACCCGCGCCGATGTCGGATCAGACCGTGTCCTCTTCACGCAGGCCGATATCTTCAGTTTCTGTTCGGCCAGCATCAGCCGCACGGTGATGGAAGCAGATCTGTCGAACATCCAGCACTGCCCCTATGGCATCTTTGTCTATGAGGCCGTCGATACGCCCGGCACCGTTGTTGTCGGCCATCGCGCCTATGATGGCAGCATGGCACCGGTTCAGACCCTGCTGTCGGGGATTGTAAAGGATGCCCTGGGTGTCGAATGACACTCACGTTACCTCACCTGCCGTAACAGCATTTTGACTGGAATCCGCCGATGCCCCCGGCTTAGCGGGCAAGCCTTTGCCGGCAAGCCCCGGTCACAAGAATGTTGGGCTGATCCAAAGGGATAACTCACCCATATACGGGACGCCAATTCTGGCAGAGATCGAATGGGAGTGACACCAATGATCCGCAGAACCTTTCTTGCACTGACCACCGCCATGGCTTTTTCCGCCCCGGCATTCGCTGACAACCACGCCAAGGACATCGTCGACACCGCTGTCGGCGCGGGCACCTTCGGCACGCTGGTTGCCGCTGTTCAGGCTGCCGGTCTTGTCGACACGCTGAAGGGCGAAGGCCCGTTCACCGTTTTCGCGCCGACCGATGAAGCCTTTGCCGCATTGCCGGCCGGCACCGTCGAAGACCTGCTGAAGCCGGAGAACAAGGATCAGCTGACCGCGATCCTGACCTATCACGTCGTGCCCGGCAAAGTGATGTCGACCGACCTGAGCGAAGGTCTGAAAGCGGCCACCGTTCAGGGCGGTGAAGTCACCATCACGCTGGACGGCGGCCCGAAGGTCAACGGTGCCAACATCACCACTGCCGACATCGAAGCCACCAATGGCGTGATCCACGTCATCGACGCGGTGATCCTGCCGCCCCAGTAAGCCTTGGATTTTGCCGACAGGGCAGGAAAAGGGGCGGATTTTCCGCCCCTTTTTCATGTTCCGGTCGGGTGGAGGATCAGGCTTCGTCAGCGGCCACGACAAGTGCCCCCGCAAGGGCCGGGGCAAGAGTATCGAACCGGGGCACAAGTCGCGTGGCCACGATGGCACGGCAGTCTTTCACCAGAAGTTCGGGCAGATTGCCCAACTCGCCTTCCCGCGCGATCAGATGAACATGCCGCGTTTCGCCCGCAAACGGCAGCGGCAGGACATCAAGCTGCGGCAGGAAACGTTCCGCATCCAACAGGTTCAGCGGCGTGGTGATCGTCCAGCCCCGGGTCTGCACAACCATGGCCAGAACCGACCGGGTCGCTTCCAGCGCAAAGCTGCGTTCCGGGTTCATCTTCACTCGCCGCAAATGCCGGGCAATCCGCTGGCCGATCGGCAATGTCTCGGAATACTGCACAAAGGTCAGCTTCCCGAGAGCCGCCCTGACATCCCCCGTCACCGCCCCCTTTGCCGCGACCAAGACGAAGGGTTCGCTCAGGATCGGCAGGATCTGATACCCCGCCCCGTCGGGCAACAGCGCCGAAACCGCCACATCGGCGGACCGGGTTTCGATCCGTTCGATCACATGGTCCGACCGGCCCGAAACGGCATGTACGAAACAACGCGGCAGCCGGGCCTGCACCGTCGAAACCAGCGCCGGCGTCAGTGACGCGTCCAGATCGTCAATGATTGCAAGGTTCAGCTGCGGCAGGGCGGCAAGGCTGATTTCGGCCAGTTCCGTCTGCGCTTCGGACACAACCGACAGGATCCGGTGCGCATGCCGGCGCAGCAACTGCCCCGCCGGCGTCAATGTCACGGGCTTTGCCTTGCGGTCAAACAGCCTTGCGCCAACCGCCTGTTCCAGCGCACTGATGGTTTGCGATACCCCGGATGCGGACCCGCCGATCCGTGCCGCAGCGCCGATGACGGAACCCGTCTCTTCCAGCGCCACAAAGATACGCAGGCCACGCAGCGTCAGTTCCGGGGTTCTTGCCTCGTCGTTCATCAGGGGCGCAGCGTATCCATCACCCGCACCAACGCTTCCGAAATGCCCGGTTCCGAAAGGGCATGGCCCGCAAGGGGCACCATGCGCAGATCGCAGCGGTCCCAGCCTTCGGCCAGTTTCCACGCCGAAACCGGCGGGCAGATCATGTCAAACCGGCCCTGAATGACAGTTGCGGGCAGATGCGCAATGCGCTTGCGCTCTCGCAAGATCCAACCGTCTTCCTCCAGAAAGCCCGCATTGTGGAAATAGTGGTTTTCAAGTCGGGAAAAGGCGCGGGCATATTCCCCCGGCGATTCCCCCATCGGCCCGTCATGCTGAACCGATGCAAGGGCGTTTTCCCAGTTTGCCCAGACACGCCCGAACCGGGTTTCCTCCATCAGGTTGCCCGAAAACAGGCGGCGGTGATAAGCACCGATCAGATCGCCGCGTTCATCCGCCGGGATCGGCCCGATGAACTTTGACCAAAGTTCCGGAAAGAACGCGCCCGCGCCGCCGCCATAGAACCAGTCCAGCTCTGCCCGGGTCATCAGGAACACGCCGCGCAGCACCAGTTGCGCCACCCGGTCGGGGTGGGTGATCGCATAGATCAGCGCAAGGGTCGCCCCCCAACTGCCCCCGAAAAGAATAAACCGTTCAATGCCAAGAGCGTTGCGGATCACCTCGATATCGCTGACCAGATGCCATGTGCTGTTCTGGATCACACTGGCGTGGGGCCGCGACCGGCCGCAACCACGCTGGTCGAACAGGATCACGCGATAAACCGACGGATCGAAATACCGCCGCATGGCCGGGCTGCACCCACCCCCCGGCCCACCGTGCAACACCAGCACGGGAATGCCGGCCGGGTGCCCACATTGTTCCACATAAACCCGATGCCCATCGCCCATGTCGATGACCCGCTGATCGAACGGGTCGATCGGCGGATACAGAAATTCCACAGCGCGTCTTTGGCCTGATCTCTGGTCCATCCGGGAACTATATACAGCGAATATCCATAACCCAAAGGGCATTCGAAGCCCCTGCTGCACGATGCTGCCTTCTCCAGCGGGCAGCCCCCTTGGTTGCGGGCGGATATCCCGCCACACGCCCGGCCCGGATTAAGCCGTCTTTCACCCCCTCAACGCATTCTTTTGGCTGCATGTTTTCACCGTTTGGCCACCTTTGGGGCCTAACGCGACGGGGGTGAGAGTGCGGGCCGGACCCGTTTATTGAAACGAGTGGAACACAGACGATGGCGACGGCCAACGAACTTGATGTCCAGACGCTGTCGAGCGGCCTTGACGCCATGGATCTTGCACAGACCATTTTCGGGTCTGGAATCGAGGTTTTGGAAGCCACCTACAGCGGCGATCTAGACTCGGCTGGTATCTACACGGGGGCCGAAACGACAATCCCCGGAATCACCGGTTCCGACTCGGGCGTGATCCTTTCCACGGGGGCCGCCACTTCCTTCACCAATTCAGACGGCAGCACAGATACCAACACGGCCGCCAACACCGGAACCGACATGGCCGGCGGCATCGACGGCGATGCGCAGATGGATTCGGTCGCCGGGACGGCCACCTTTGACGCCGCCCTGCTGGATGTGACCTTCATCCCTGATGGCGACATGCTGACGATGCAGTTCGTCTTTTCGTCAGAGGAGTATCTTGATTACATCAGTGCAGGCGTGAACGATGCCATCGGCGTCTGGGTCAATGACGTCTTCGTACCTTTGAACGTTTCGGTCCAACAGGTGTCGATCGATACGATCAACAACTCGACCAATCAGAACCTGTATATCGACAACCCCGCCGATACCGGTCCCTACAACACCGAAATGGACGGTTTCACCGTGGTGCTGTCGCTGAAGGCTCCGGTGAACGCGGGCGAGGTGAACACACTTCGGATCGGCATCGCGGATGGCGGCGACGCGGTCTATGATTCGAACCTGCTGATCGCGGGCGAAAGCATCCAGACCCACGCCCTTGCCATCGAAGATCAGGTGCAAACCACCGAAGGCACGACCCGAACCTTCGACATTCTGGCAAATGACCGTGACCAGTCCGGTCTTGGACTGACCATTACCCAGATCAATGGCCAGGACATCGTGGCCGGCGAGACCGTTACCCTTCCCACGGGGCAGGAAATCACGCTGAACGCCGATGGCACGATCACCGTGTTTTCGGCAACGGCCGGGTCCGACGTCTTCACTTATTCCGTGGTCGACAGTTCCGGCACTACCGATACCGGCTTTGTTACCCTGACCACCACAGCCAGCCCCGCCCCCGATGGCATCGTCGAAGGCACTTCTGGCGATGACCAGATCGACCTGGGCTATGCCGGTGATCCGGATGGCGATCTTGTCGATGCCGGCGATGCGCTTGGTGTTGGCGGCACAGTGGGCGATGGCGACTATATTCTTGCCGGCGCCGGCAATGACAGCGTGACAGCAGGCGCCGGCAATGATGTCATCTATGGCGGCGATGGGGCCGATACTGTCAGCGGCGGGGCGGGCGACGATTTCGCCTCGCTGGGCGCGGGCGATGACGTTTTCGGCAGCGCAAATTCCGACGAGTCCGGCGCCGACACCGTTTATGGCAACGCCGGATTCGACCAGATCACGGGCGGCGACGGCGATGATCGCCTGTTTGGCGGCAGCGAGGACGATACGCTTTACGGCGGGGCGGGCGCTGATCTGCTGGATGGCGGCACGGGGACCAGCGAACTGGATGGTGGAACCGGCGATGACACCCTCATTTCAGCCGGGGGTGATGACTACCTGACCGGCGGCCACGGCAACGACAGCATCGATGCCGGGGCTGGCGCTGACATGATCGATGGCGGACCCGGCGCCGATACGATCATGGCCGGCGAAGGCGATGATCTTGTCTATGGCGGATTCGATTACCTTGGCCCGCTGGACCGGGGGCAGGAAGAATACACGCTTCTGGGCGGTTCATCGCAAAACGTGACCGGCACGCAAGGCAACGCCGATTTCGTTGCCAGCAGCTTTTCAGAAACCGATGACCTTGCCTTTGCCGATTCAGGGCCGATCCTGAATGGATACTGGGTTGGCAACAGCGGCACCCCCGAAACTCACACCCATAACTTCAGCACCGATGTGGCCGGTATCCGCATCACGCTGAACGGGCTAGGGACTGCCGAAACGCTATCCGTTGTGATCGACGGCTGGACCGTCGATCTGAACGAAGCCATCGGCTGGGGCTGGATCACATTTGAAGATCCGTCGGGCAGCTTTGTCATCAACGGCGCAGGCCAGATCACCGGCACGACCGACGATCCGGCCGCGCTGACTGACAATGTGGCCACCCTTGTGGTCCATTCGCAGCTCACTTCCGTCTCGCTGGTGTCGGATGGTGGCGATGGGGCCGTCTACAATATCGAGGTCGACAGCAACCCGACCATGATCCTGATGGCCGATGAGGCCGACCTGATCGACGGCGGCGCCGGCAATGACACCATTCTTGCCGGCGAAGGCAATGACACTGTCACCGGTGGGGATGGTGATGACAGTGTGGAAGGCGGCTTTGGCGATGACAGCCTTTCCGGTGGCGCCGGGGCAGATGTGATCCGGGGCGACGATGGGGCCGATATCCTTTCTGGCGGCGATGATGCCGATACGATCTTTGGCGGTGATGGCAACGATCTGGTTCAGGGTGACGGCGGAAACGACTATCTGGATGGCGATTTTGCCGATGACACCCTGCAAGGCGGCGATGGCGATGACATCCTGCAAGGGTCCGAAGGCAATGACCTGCTTTCGGGCGACGCGGGGGCCGATACGCTTATGGGCGGTTTCGGCTCTGACACGGTTGATGGCGGGGCGGGCAATGACCTGCTGATCGGCAATGGCAACATCGTCAACCTGATCCAGAACGGCAGCTTCGAAGACACGTCCGGCATGACCGAAACCGCCTGGGGCTGGCGGGGCGATGACGGCATGGCGCCTGGCTGGTACAGCGGGCCGGGCGGGGTGATCGACATTCACTCCAGCGGGTCAGGCGGGCCGACTGCGGGCACGAACTGGCTGGATACCGAAGGCGTGCCCGGTGTCGCCACCATCAGTCAGGATATTCAGGGCGTGATCGATGGCACGCCCTACCGGCTTGAATTCAGCGCCATCGACGTGCCGTCGGATGACAACAGCCTGAACGTCTATTGGAACGGCGAGCTGATCGGCATCGTCGATCCGGGGCCCGACTTCCACGAAGGTTTCCTGTTCGACGTGATCGGCGGTTCGGGCGATGGCAGCAACCGCCTGACCTTCGAAATCACCGGCCCTGTCGATGGCGCCGGTATCCAGATCGACGATGTGCAATTCTGGGGCGCGTCCTCGCTTATCGAAAACGACGCGGCCGATGTTCTTATGGGCGGCGATGATGCCGATACCATCATGGGCGGCGGCAATGATACCGTCGATGGCGGAGAGGGCGGCACGGATGCCGACATCCTTGTCGTCAACAATGTCGATTTCATCACCTATGGCGGGGGAAACAACGAATCCGGCACGGTCACCTTCAATGACGGCGCCACTCTTGTCTTTTCCAACATCGAAACCGTGCAGGCTGACGGAGTTCTGATCGATGCGCCGCCACCACCCGTCGATGGTACCGCCGGCGCAGATGACATCGGCGCTGGCTTTGTGGATGGCGACGGCGACCAGATCGACGGCACAGATGGCGTGCGGGATTGGGTTCTGGCCGGTGCCGGCAACGATACGATCGACGCCGGGGCAGGCAATGACACAATCGATGCCGGCGCCGATGATGACCTGATCCGTTTTGGCGCGGATCATGGCGATGACAGCGTCGATGGCGGCAGCGGCACCGACAGGCTTGATTTCACCGGCGCTTCGGCAGATGGCGGCATTTCGGCAGTCTGGACGGGCGATACCTCGGGTTCCGTGTCGGGCGCGGGCGGAACTGTCCAGTTTTCGTCGATCGAAGGCCTGACGGGCACCAGCGCCGGCGACAGCATCGATGCCTCTGCCTCGGGCTTTTCCGGCCTGTCCTTCGCGGGCGGCGACGGCAATGACACCATGATCGGCGGAGCCGGGGATGATGCTCTTTCCGGGGATGCCGGCGATGACAGCCTTTCAGGTGGCAGCGGCGATGACAGCCTGACGGCCGGCACCGGCGCCGATACCCTGCAAGGCGGCGCGGGCAATGACAGCCTTGATCTTGGCCCTGCGGACGACACGACGGATGTGATCGTTCTGGCCGATGGCGATGGCGCAGATACGCTTCTGGGGTTCGAGGCCCCGATCGACAACGGCGATGGCACCTTTGCCGGGCGCGATCTTCTGGATGTCACGGGCCTGACCAACCTGACCGGTTCGGGCGTGAATGTCGGCGATGTGACGGTTTCCGACAGCCTTGGCGATGGCACGGGCGATGCGGTGCTGACCTTCCCGGATGGCACCTCGTTGACGCTGGTGGGCATTGATTCGGTGCTTGCGGCAGATCCTGCATGGCTGGAAGCCATCGGCATTGCCGCCGTTCCCACCGGAATCGTCGATGGCACTGCCGGGTCTGATCTGATGGGCTTTGGCTATACCGATGCCGATGGCGACCAGATCGAAGGCTCCGACGGCTTGAATGATACGGTCGAGGCGGGCGCCGGTGATGATACCGTTCTGGCAGGCACGGGCGAAGACCTCGTTTACGGCGGCGATGGGGCTGATCAGCTTTTTGGCGGCAGCGGCAATGATACGCTGATCGGCGGCGATGGCCCCGATGCGCTGTGGGGCGGCGATGATGCAGACCTGTTCCTTGGCGGCATCGGGGATGTCATCTATGGCGGAAGCGGTGGTCTTGATGAAGATACTCTTGATCTTCGTCCCTATGGCAAGGCTGCCACCAACATCATTTTCGGCGGTGCGGATAACGAATCCGGCACGGTCGAATTCCTTGACAGCGCCGGGGATGTTGTCGGCACTCTCAGCTTTAGCGATATCGAGAATGTCATCCCTTGCTTTACCCCCGGCACGATGATTCTGGCGCTTGGCGGCGAATGCCCGGTCGAGGATCTTGGCGTGGGCGATCTGGTGATGACCCGCGATGATGGCTTTCAGCGCGTCTTGTGGGTGGGGCGGCGCGATTTGTCCGCCGATGTGGTGCGCGACCTTCCGCAATTCCGGGCCATCCGCATCCGCGCCGGCGCGCTTGGCCCGGGTTGCCCGCGCGACGATCTGATCGTTTCGCCACAGCACCGCATTCTGGTGGCCGGACGCCGGGCCGAACTTCTCTTCGGGGAATCCGAAGTTCTTGTTGCGGCCCTTCACCTTCTGGGCCTGCCCGGCATCAGCCAGATGCCCGATGCCCCGGTCAGCTATATCCACATCATGTTCGACCAGCACCAGATCGTGCAGTCGAACGGGGCATGGACCGAAAGCTATCAGCCGGGCGCGGCAACCCTCGAGTCGATGGAAAAGGCCACGCGAGACGAGATTCTGGCCCTGTTCCCGGAACTTTCCGCCGATGGGCAGGCCTATCCGGCGGCGCGGCGCAGCCTGCGGGCGCATGAAGCGCGGGTGCTGATGTGCGCGTGACCTGCGCGGATTTGGCCTGATCTTTCCCGCAGCATCGGCCTATATACCCTTTCAAGGACCGGTTGCGCCGGGCAAAGGGAAGGAAGACGGCGATGCAGACGCAAACAACAGTTGATCCGGCCGAAGTCGCGAAATTCGAGGCGATGGCCGCCGAATGGTGGGATCCGAACGGCAAATTCAAACCCCTGCACATGCTGAACCCCTGCCGGCTGGATTACATCACCAGCCAGATCGCAGCCGAATTCGGCCGTGACCTGACCAGCGCGCAACCGTTCAAGGGCCTGCGCCTTCTGGATATCGGGTGCGGCGGCGGGCTTCTTTCGGAACCGATGGCCCGTCTGGGGGCAGATGTCATCGGGGCAGATGCCGCGGCCCGCAACATTCCTGTCGCTGCTGTTCATGCCGCGCAATCGGGGCTGACCATCGATTACCGCCACACCACCGCCGAAGACCTTGCCGCCGCCGGCGAGGTTTTCGATGTGGTGCTGAACATGGAGGTCGTGGAGCATGTCGCTGACCCGCTGGCCTATCTGACCGCTTGCCAGACCCTGCTGAAACCCGGCGGGCTGATGATCTGTTCCACGCTGAACCGGAATACCAAATCCTTCCTGATGGCCATCGTGGGGGCCGAACATGTGATGCGTTGGCTGCCCAAGGGCACGCATGACTGGAAGAAGTTCATCACCCCGGATGAGCTTTACGACCTGATCCGCCGCGCCGGGCTGGACCCGGTTGACCGCAAGGGCATGGTCTTCAACCCTGTTGCCTGGTCATGGAGCCTTTCTTCCCGCGACCTGAGCGTGAATTACGTCACGGCCAGCGTAAAGCGTCAGGCTTCCGCCACTGCCTGATCCGGCCCTTCACGGCGCGGTCAGGCAGCGCGCAACCGCTGCCCCGCCGCGTCGAAGTGAAAGGCGCGGCCGGGCTGGATGTCCAGCGTCACCGCTTCGTTCACGGCGTGGTCATGTTCGCCGAAAAGCCGCGCGGTCAGCAGGCCGTGCGGTTCCGTTCGCACATAAACAAGTGTCTCTCCGCCCAGTTTTTCCACATGGCTGACGGTGCCGGCAATACGCCCTCCGGCCGCGCCCAGTATCAGATGTTCGGGTCGCACCCCCGTGGTTGCCCCTACCTCGCCCAAGGCGGCGGATTGCAGGAAGTTCATCTGCGGGCTGCCGATGAACCCCGCGACAAAGGTATTGTCAGGATCGTTATACAGCGCCATCGGGCTGCCGACCTGTTCCACCTTTCCGTCGCGCAGCACGACGATCTTGTCGGCCAGCGTCATCGCCTCGACCTGATCATGGGTCACATAGATCATCGTCGCCCCCAGATCGCGGTGCAGGCGCGCAATCTCGATCCTTGTGGCCACCCGCAGCGCGGCATCAAGGTTCGAGAGCGGTTCGTCGAACAGGAACAGCTTGGGCGTGCGCACGATGGCGCGGCC
>JALQTL010000238.1 GCA_023260935.1 Paracoccaceae bacterium | reverse complement strand
GTGATTAGAGAAGGCCCTGAATCCTTTTCTATTTTATCACCCCCCCTGACCCTCCCCCGTCCAGGGCGAGAGAATTACCGGAATTTCAGAAGTTATTGGACAGGTTGTTTATCCCCGCCCGCGCGGAATGCTTTTCCGACTTTGGGGTATTGGAATCGCTTTATTTAGTGTCTATTAAATTGATTTTTTTCAAATATTAATGAGAAAGGAAGCGGGATGGCTAAAAAAGATCAATATCTAACCACCGGCGTGGCCGAAGAACCCGCCACCACAGCTGCGGTAAATCTGCTACCGGGCAAAAATGCCGCCCCGGGCGCGGTGCAGCGGCTGGTTCTGGCCCATGCGCTGCGTGCCAAGGCCGTTGCGAGGCGCGATGCGCTGACAGCCCTTGCCGCGGCGCGTCTGGCGCAAGGCATTGTGCTGAACGCAGCGCCAGACCTTGTGCCCAATCCGGCGCCGCCGCAGCCTGCCCCTGCCCCCCAAGCTTCGGCCATTCCCTTGCCAGAAGCCATCTTCGATCTGGCGCGCGATCTGGCCGCAGGGGATGATCTGCTGCTGGAAATGATCGAGCGCGAGGAAAGCCAAGGCCGTTCGGCGCCCCCCGAAACCGCGAACCGTGCCCTTTCCAGCCTGGCTCCCGGGCAAAGCGAAACCTGGCGCATCGCCCTTTTCGGCAGCGATCCGGCAGAGATCGGCTTGATCGGGGAAAGCGCGCTTGGCCTGACGCTAGAGGTCACGGATGACTCGCAGCACCCCGTCTGCCGTGCCCCGGCCGCCTTCGATCAGGCGCTTTGCGCCTTTGTGCCCGCGCGGAATGGGTTTTTCAACGCAACCGTCACCAACACCGGGGCCATGGCCGGAAGTTACTGGCTGCTGACGAACTGACCGCCCCTGTCAGCCCAGCATTGCCACACGGTGATGCGCGGGGCAGGTCACCAGATGGTCGTTCACCATCCCGGTGGCCTGCATGAAGGCATAAACAATCGTTGGCCCGCAAAAGGTAAAGCCTTCGCGCTTCAGCGCCTTTGACAGCGCCTCGGATGTGGGCGTCTTGGCCGGCACCTCGGAAAGGCTGCGCCAGCGGTTCTGCACCACCTGCCCGTCCTGATGCTTCCAGACGAAGTGGGCAAAGCCTTCGCGTGCCTCGATCTTTTGCCAAGCCCGGGCCGAAGATATGGTGCCAAGGATCTTGCCCCTGTGGCGCACGATCCCCGGATCAGCCAACAGGCGCTGCACTTCTGCCTCATCCCATTCGGCGATGACCTCGGGGCGGAAGCCGGCAAAGGCGCGGCGGAACGAGTCGCGCTTTTTTAGGATGGTGATCCAGCTGAGGCCCGCCTGAAAGCCGTCAAGGATCAGCTTTTCCCACAAGGCCCGTCCATCGCGTTCGGGCACACCCCATTCGGTATCGTGATAGGCCACATAGATCGGTTCCGTACCGCACCATGGGCAGCGGGCAGCAGTATCTTCAGACATCGGGGGGCCCTCCGTCAGGGTTGGGCAGCATATTGGACCGGATGGCGCCGATTAACGCAAGTTTTACCGCACAGGCCCATGGTCAGCAGAGCCAAGCACGGGGGCGCCAGATGTTGCAGACCGAACGCAATCGCGCAGATGTTGACCGGCAGGATGCCGATCCGGTTTCGCAGACCATCCACCTGAACGACGGTCAGGTGCTGCAAATGGTGCGCGATGCGCTGCGCCGGGGCCGACTGCGCCTTGCCTTTCAACCCGTGGTCATGGCCGCAAATTTTGATCGCATCGGCTTTCACGAAGGCCTGATCCGCGTGCTTGATCCCGCCGGGCGTCCGATTCCCGCCGCCAGCTTCATGCCCGCGGTCGAAGCGCATGAACTGGGCCGCGAAATCGACTGCGCCTCGTTGGCCATGGGCTTGCAGGTGCTGGCCGCCCATCCGGGCATCCGGCTGTCGATCAACATGTCTGCCAGGTCCATCGGCTATGCCAAGTGGATGCGAATTCTGCGGTCCGTCCTGTCGGAAACGCCGGAACTGGGTGAACGTCTGATCCTTGAAATCACCGAACGGTCGGCGATGCTCTTGCCCGACATCGTTTCATCCTTCATGCGGCAATGGGGCGGGCGCGGCGTGTCCTTCGCGCTGGATGATTACGGGGCGGGCACACTGTCGATACCCGCGCTGCACGACTTCGCCTTTGATATCCTGAAGATCGACGGCAGCTTCGTGCGCGGCATCCAGCGCAACAAACGGCTGCAGGTGATCAGCGCGTCATTGCTGGCGGTCAGCAAGCAAATGGAAACGCTGTGCGTGGCGGAATCGGTCGAATCCCCGGCCGAAGCTGCGTTCCTTCGGGCACTTGGGGTGGATATGCTGCAGGGCTTTGCCTTTGGCGCGCCGACGGTTGAGCCCGAATGGCTACATGCCGCGATGCCGAAAACCGCCTGAACCCCTTTCCTGCGGCATTGTGGCGGCGCAAGAATCTTGCGCTTTGCGGCGTTGCGGCATAGGTCAAAAAGGCAGGCGGGGGCGTTTCCCCGCGTCCTTGGCCAAGGGAGAGGACCATATGACCAATGTCGTGATCGTTGCCGCGGGGCGTTCCGCTGTCGGCAGCTTCAATGGATCGTTCGCCAATACCCCCGCTCATGATCTGGGGGCCGCCATCATCGAAGGGGTGGTTGCCCGTGCAGGCATCGACAAGGCCGAGGTCGAGGAAACCATTCTGGGCCAGGTGCTGACCGCCGGTCAGGGCCAGAACCCGGCCCGTCAGGCCCATATCAAGGCCGGTCTGCCCAAGGAAGCCAGCGCCTGGTCGTTGAACCAGGTCTGCGGGTCGGGTCTTCGGGCCGTGGCGCTGGGGGCCCAGCATGTGCAACTGGGCGATGCGCGGATCGTGGTGGCCGGCGGGCAGGAAAACATGTCGCTGGCCCCCCATGTGGCGCATCTGCGCGCCGGGCAAAAGATGGGCGACCTGTCATTTATCGACTCGATGATCCGGGATGGTCTGTGGGATGCCTTCAACGGCTATCACATGGGCCAGACGGCGGAAAACGTGGCGAACCAGTGGCAGATCTCCCGCGACATGCAGGACGAATTCGCCCTTGCCAGCCAGAACAAGGCCGAAGCCGCCCAAAAGGCTGGCAAGTTCAAGGATGAGATCATCCCCGTCACCGTGAAGACCCGCAAGGGTGACATCGTGGTCGATGCCGATGAATATATCCGCCATGGCGCCACGCTGGACAGCATGGCCAAGCTGCGCCCTGCCTTCACCAAGGACGGGTCGGTTACAGCGGGCAATGCCAGCGGCATCAACGATGGCGCCGCCGCCGTTCTGCTGATGACCGAGGAAGAGGCCGCGAAGCGTGGCCTGAAGGTCATCGCCCGGATCGCAAGCTATGCCACGGCGGGACTTGATCCTTCGATCATGGGCGTGGGCCCGATCCATGCCAGCCGCAAGGCCTTGGACAAGGCCGGCTGGAAAGTCGGCGACCTTGATCTGGTCGAGGCAAACGAAGCTTTTGCCGCACAGGCCTGCGCCGTGAACAAGGACATGGGCTGGGATCCGGCCATCGTGAACGTGAACGGCGGCGCCATCGCCATCGGCCACCCGATCGGCGCCAGCGGCTGCCGCATCCTGAACACGCTGCTGCACGAAATGGCCCGCCGCGATGCCAAGAAGGGCCTTGCCACGCTGTGCATCGGCGGGGGTATGGGCGTTGCCATGTGCCTTGAACGCTGAGCGCAGGCGATAATCTTGCCGCAGGTGCAAAAATGGGCGCGCAATAATCTTGCGCGCCCTGTTGCTTAACGATAACTAAGATTTCAACGTTTCCCAATGATGGAGGAGGGATAAATGGCTAAGGTTGCATTGGTGACGGGTGGTTCTCGTGGCATTGGCGCCGCGATTTCGGTCGCGTTGAAGGCTGCCGGATACAAGGTTGCTGCGAACTATGCCGGCAATGACGAGGCCGCCGCCGCCTTCACCAAGGAAACCGGCATCCCGACCTACAAATGGTCGGTGGCCGATTACGATGCCTGCGCCGCCGGGATTGCCAAGGTCGAGGCCGATCTGGGTCCAGTGGATGTGCTGGTGAACAATGCCGGCATCACGCGGGACGCCATGTTCCACAAGATGACCCCCGGCCAGTGGAAAGAGGTGATCGACACCAACCTGACCGGGCTGTTCAACATGACCCATCCGCTTTGGTCGGGCATGCGGGACCGCAAGTTCGGCCGCGTCATCAATATCTCGTCGATCAACGGTCAGAAGGGGCAGGCAGGGCAAGCCAACTATTCGGCGGCCAAATCGGGCGATCTTGGCTTTACCAAGGCCCTCGCCCAGGAAGGCGCCCGCGCCGGCATCACCGTCAATGCCATTTGCCCGGGCTACATCGGCACGGAAATGGTTCGCGCCATTGACGAAAAGGTGCTGAACGAACGCATCATCCCGCTGATCCCCGTAGGCCGTCTGGGCGAGCCGGAAGAGATTGCGCGTTGCGTGGTCTTCCTTGCCTCCGACGATGCAGGCTTCATCACCGGGTCCACGATCAGCGCGAATGGCGGTCAGTTCTTCGTCTGATCTGGCTGAAAGGCAGCGAAAAGGGCCGTCCCCATCGGGGCGGCCCTTTTTCAATTTCAGGCGCGCTTGGCCTTGGCGACCGTATTGCGCCGGAACAGTGCAACAAAGGATTTCATCATATCCGCGAAAATCTGGGCGCGCATGGCATATGCCTGGCGCATGATGGCTTCGTGGTCGACTTTGCCTTCAACTTCAAACATTGGACATCTCCTAACGGAACTGCCCTCCCTGTCGGATAAAATGAATGCTCGCCCAAAGGGTTGCAAGGCAGGCGCCCATGTTCGCTTGGAAAACCCGCCCTGCGCGCAACGCAAGGCTTGACGCGGCGCCGCGGGTCGCCTCTCTATCGCGCCGGATATCAGGAGAGCCCGAATGACCCGCGCCACCGCAATTGGTTTCAGTGCCGTCCTCATGTGGTCGCTGCTGGCGCTGTTCACCATCGGGTCGGCCCCCGTGCCCCCCCTGCTGCTGAACGCGATGTGCTTTGGCATCGGCGGGGCGATTGGTTTGGTCTGGACAGGGCGGCGCGGGCTGCATGTGCTGCGTGGCATCTCATGGAAGGTCTATGCCTTTGGCACGGCTGGCCTTTTTGGATATCATCTGCTGTATTTCACGGCCTTTCGGCTGGCTCCGGCCGCCGAAACCGGCCTGATCGCCTATCTGTGGCCGCTGTTCATCGTGCTTCTGTCAGGCTTCCTGCCAGAAGAGCGTCTGGGCCCGATGCATATTCTGGGGGCACTTGTTGCCTTTGCCGGGGCGGCGATGATCACCCTTGCCCGCGATCCGGGCGGCGAAGCGAATGCGCTGGGGCTGCTGCTTGCCTTTGGCTGTGCAATCACCTGGGCAGGATATTCGGTGCTGTCGCGCCGCCTGGGGGATGTGCCCACCGAAAGCGTCACGGTCTATTGCCTTGCCACGGCGGCACTGTCTGCCGTCGCCCATCTGGTGCTGGAAGAAACGATATGGCCCGCCACGGGGCTTGGCTGGCTTTCCGTGCTTGCACTGGGCATCGGGCCGGTTGGGGTGGCCTTTTTTACATGGGATATCGGTATGAAAAAGGGCGACATCCAGCTTCTTGGCGTCGCGTCCTATGCGGCACCGCTGCTGTCAACCCTTGCGCTGGTTGCGGCAGGCGTGGCCCCGGCAACCCCTGCTTTGGCCGTTGCGGCCGCATTGATCACCGGGGGCGCGGCACTGGCAGCACGCGCCAGTGCGCGTCAGGTCAAGCCTGCGAAAGGCGTGTGATTTCTTCCTTCAGCTTCAGCTTCTGCTTTTTCAGCTCAGCGATCCGCAGGGCATCTGACCCCGGGCTGCGCTGTTCTTGTTCCACCATGGTCGAGAGGTTGTCATGCTTGCGGCGCAGTTCCTGCAGATGCGAAGCAACGGTCATCTCTTACCTCCTGTGATGAACTCCGTGTAACGATTGCATCACAGGATTTGAGTCGTGTCGCCCGAAATCTTCCGCCGCGTCGCGGCATTTGCCGCCAATTCAGCCAAATCGCGCCAAAAGGTCGCCCCCGTTGCGCAAGACTTCGTTCGCCTCGGGGGTATAGCTTTCACGGTCGCCGTCGTGTTCGGCACCGGCATGGATGACAAAGGGGGCCAACAGGCGAAACGGCGCCCGCCCGCCCTTTCGCGCCCGCACCACAAGACGGGGCGCCGCGCGGCCGACCCGGGGCTGCAAGGGGAGGACACTGACCGACCCCAGCTTCGTGCCCATGCCCGCAAGAACCTCGGGCAGGCCGTCGGCCCCGCAGATCAGGCTGAGCCAGCCGCCGGGGGCAAGCCTGCGGGCCGCCAAGGCAACCCATGCCGAAAGCGGCAGGTCCACCTGCATCGCCCGCGCCCGCCCCTCGATCGGAGAAGCCGTGCCGCTGCCGTAATAGGGCGGATTGGCGATCACATGGTCGAAATCGATGCGCAAGGGCCGTGGCATCCGTGTGATATCACCCACCTCTACCACCATGTCCATTCCGTTGCGCAGGGCGTTGCGGCGGGCCAGATCGGCGTAATCGGCCTGCAATTCGATGCCGCTCAGGCGCAGGCCCGGCACGCGCCAGCCCAGACACAGGGCCGCAGCCCCGACCCCGCACCCCATATCCAGCACCGTCTGCCCGGCCCGGGCCGGGCAGCTTGCCGCCAGAATCACCGGATCTGTCGCCGCGCGGTAGCCCTTGACGGGTTGCAAAAGACGCAGGCGCCCGCACAGGAACTTGTCATCGGAAAGCTGGTCATCCGTGAACATCAAAGCCCGGTGGGAATATCGTTGTCACGCAGCGCGGCCGTGGCCAGAAAGTGATCGGCATCCCGCACCATCAGCCGCCGCGGCAGAATGCCCAGTGATCCGTCAAGGACACTCATGTGGACGTCCATTTCAAAGGTGGCTATACCCTCGCCTTGCAAAAGGGCTTGTGCATAGGCGATCAGGGTTGGATCGTTGGTGCGGAGCAACTCTTTCATGCGTCTGAACTTAGGGCGTTGCCGGCAAAAAGGCGAGAGTGGAGCATCGGGGAATGAGTTTGGACGATACGTCGCAAAAACCGCATGATCGTCTGGGGGAATGGCTGGCCGATGACATGGCTGCCGTGAACGCGCTGATCCGCGACAGGATGGCCAGCCAGCACGCGCCGCGCATTCCGGAAGTGACGGCGCATCTGGTTGAAGCGGGCGGCAAGCGGTTGCGCCCGATGCTGACGCTGGCCGCGGCGCGGCTATGCGGCTATGGCGGGCCGTTCCATGTCCACCTGGCGGCCACGGTCGAATTCATCCACACCGCCACGCTGCTGCATGACGATGTGGTGGATGAAAGCGCCCAACGGCGCGGGCGCCCCACGGCCAACCTGAGGCACATCAGGCGCCGGCCTATGAAAAAACAGATTCCTGCTCTGATCCAAGGACAAAAAAGTGGCTATCCCCTGCCCGCCTGCCCGAGGCCCATCCCCCCGATGGGAGGTCGAAGCGATCTAATGCATAG
>JALQTL010000297.1 GCA_023260935.1 Paracoccaceae bacterium | reverse complement strand
AGATCGGGCTGAGCGTGACGCAGGACGGGATCGATTGCCCCGTGCTGCTGGACGCCGGGGCCTTGCAGGACAGTCTTTTGAACCTGATCCTGAACGCCAAGGATGCCATTGGCCCCGGGCCGGGCCAGATTTCGCTGAAGGCACGGCGGGTGCATGACACCTGGATCGAATTCGTCGTGCGCGATTCGGGCCCCGGCTTTTCGCCCGAAGCCCTGGCGCGGGGGGTGGACCCTTTCTTCACCACCAAGGGCGGCGAAGGATCGGGGCTGGGGCTGTCTATGGTCTATGACCAGACCACGCTGGCCGGTGGCACCCTGCGGATGGGCAATGCGCAGGCGGACGGTGGGGCCGTGGTGGAACTTCGCCTGCCCTATCGCCCCGCACTGGCGCCCGCCCCGCCCCGCATGATTCTGCTGGTGGAAGACAATGACGACATCCGCGAAACCGTGCGCGAACTCTTGCGCGATCTGGGCCATAGCGTGATCGAGGCGACCAGCGCCGAAGAGGCCTTCGATCTTCTCGATCTGCCGGGACTTGACCTTGTTCTCAGCGATATTCACCTGCGCGGACCGGGAACCGGGCTGGATCTGGCCCTTTCCCTGCGCGACAGGGGCCATGGCTGCGCAATTGCCCTGATGACATCCTTGCCGGCGGGCAACCCGCTGCGCCAACGCGCGGCCGAAGAATTCGCCGTCATCGCCAAGCCGTTCGATGGCCCCGAACTTGCCCACTTTCTGCAAAGGGTGCCCTGATGACCACAGCGCAGCCCCATGTTGCCATTCTGGATGACGAGCCCGAAATTCGCCTCATGCTGGCCGAGGCGCTGACAGAGGCAGGGTTCCGCACCACCACCTATGCCCGCGCCACGGAATTCGAGGCGGCGCTGAAGCGCACCACGCCCGATGTCTGCCTTGTGGATCTTGGCCTGCCAGACCGCGACGGGCTGGTGCTGGTGCATCGTCTGGCGCTGGAATCGGGGGCCACGATCATCATCATTTCGGGGCGCAGTCAGGTGCAGGACCGGGTGATGGGGCTGGAACTGGGCGCGGACGATTACATCATCAAACCCTTCGATCCGGCCGAGATTGTGGCGCGCGTCCGCGCCCGACTGCGCAAGCCCCGGATGGCCAGCGAAAGAACGCCGCAGATTGCCCGGTTCGAAGGCTGGGCCGCATATTTCGACAGCTACACGCTGATTTCAACCACTGGCGAAAGCGTGCCCTTCAGCACGGCCGAAGGTCAGGTTCTGCGGCTGTTTCTGGAAAGCCCGCGCCGTCTGATCACCCGCGCGCAGATGCAGGAAACGCTGGGCGGGGGCGCGGGGGAAAGCTTTGACCGGGCCATGGATGTGCGCATTTCACGGCTGCGCACCAAACTTGGCGAAGACCCGAAGAACCCGGTGCTGATCAAGACGATCTACGGGGCGGGCTATATCTTTCTGGGCGATGTGGTCTGGTCCTGATGCAAGACAAAAGGCCCGCAACGGGTGCGGGCCTTTCGGGATATTCTGCGCAGGTTGGGATCAGGTCAGCGAACGCTGAACTTCCTCACGCTCGAAGATTTCGATCACGTCATTGGCGCGGATATCTTCATAGCGTTCGAAGGCCATCCCGCATTCCTGACCGGACTGCACTTCCTTCACTTCATCCTTGTAACGCTTCAGCGTCTTGAGCGTACCTTCGTGGATCACCACGTTGTCACGCAGCAGGCGCACGCCTGCGGACCGGCGTGCCACGCCTTCGGTAACAAGGCAGCCCGCCACATTGCCGATCCCGGTGATGCGGAAGACTTCCTGAACCTTGGCATAGCCGATGAAGTTTTCGCGCACCTCGGCCTTCAGAAGGCCCGAGGCAGCTTTCTTGATGTCATCGATCAGGTCGTAGATGATCGAGTAATAGCGGATCTCTACGCCCTTCTGCTGGGCCGCGCTGCGGGCCGTGGCATTGGCACGCACGTTGAAGCCGATGATCGGCGCACCCGAGGCTTCGGCCAGCCCCACATCGGAATCCGTGATGGCACCGACACCGTAGTGCAGCACGCGCACGCGCACCTCTTGGTTGCCCACCTTTTCAAGCGCCTGAACGATGGCTTCGGAAGACCCCTGAACATCGGCCTTCACCAGAACCGGCAGTTCGGCAACATCGGCATCGGCCTTGGCCTTGGCCATCAGCTGTTCCAGCGTGGTTGCGGCCCCGGCTGCGGCGCGCTTGTCCTTTGCCGCCTGTTCGCGGTAATCGGCAATCTCGCGCGCCTGTGCTTCGGTTTCGACCACGTTCAGAACGTCGCCCGCTTCGGGCGTGCCGTTCAGGCCAAGCACCTCGACCGGAACCGAAGGCCCGGCTTCATCCACCGGTTCGCCCTTGTCGCTGAGAAGCGCACGGACCTTGCCCCACTTTTCGCCGACAACGAAGATATCGCCCTTCCGCAGGGTGCCGTTCTGAACCAGAACGGTCGCCACCGGACCGCGGCCCACATCCAGCTTCGCCTCGATCACCGCGCCCATGGCCGCCCGGTTCGGGTTGGCCTTGAGTTCAAGCAATTCGGCCTGAAGCGCGATGGCTTCCAGAAGGTTATCCAGACCTTTGCCGGTCAGGGCCGAAACCTCGACATCCTGAACGTCGCCCGACATGGCTTCGACAACCACTTCGTGCTGCAAAAGCTCTGTCCGCACCTTGTTGGGGTCGGCACTGGGCTTGTCACACTTGTTGATCGCGACAATCATCGGCACCTTTGCCGCCTTGGCGTGGTTGATTGCCTCGATCGTCTGGGGCATCACCGAATCGTCCGCCGCGACAACCAGCACGACAATATCCGTCACCTGCGCGCCACGGGCCCGCATGCTGGTAAAGGCGGCGTGACCAGGTGTATCCAGGAAGCTGATCACGGCACCGGTCGGCGTTGTCACCTGATAGGCGCCGATGTGCTGGGTGATCCCGCCCGCTTCGCCCGAAACAACGTTGGTCTTGCGGATGGCATCCAGAAGCGAGGTCTTGCCGTGGTCGACGTGACCCATGATCGTCACGATCGGAGGACGGTGGACCAGATCTTCGGCCTTGTCCTCGACCGTGTCGATCACCTGCTCCACGTCGGCATCCGACACACGCACGGCCTT
>JALQTL010000051.1 GCA_023260935.1 Paracoccaceae bacterium | reverse complement strand
GCCGGGGCGGTCGGTTCAGGAAGGGTTGCAGGATGCTCAGCTTGTCGGCTTTCGCATGGCCGCGCCTTCGGCGGATCTTCTGGGCCTTTTCGCCGGCCGGGCCCTGGTCCTGCTGCAAAGAGAGCCGCGCCTGTGGTATGGCTTTCCTTCCGCGCGTGAAGTTTCGGGCCAGATCGACAGCCGCCACGGCGATCCGCTGAATGAGGCGCTTTCTGCCCTGGCCGACCGTCTTCATGAACTGACCCCGCCCCGCGACCGCCGAACATAACAGGGCAATCGTAACCGGGCGGAATGCCGGAAATCCTTTGCGCGGGCCCCCGCCGGGCGCTAGATACGCCCCATGTCCGATCACCCCGAAAAACCGCTGAAATCCCACGGCCGGCTGACCATTCGCCCGGTCTTGCAGCCGCGTGACCTGATGGCAGAGCCGCCGCCCGTTCGCGGGGCATGGGTTGCGCGGGTGATCACGCTTTTCCCCGATGCCTTTCCGGGGGTTCTGGCCCAGTCGCTGACCGGAAAGGCAATGGATCTGGGCCGCTGGCGGCTGGAGGTTACGGACCTGCGCCCCTTTGGCATCGGGCGCCACCGCAATGTCGATGACACCCCCGCCGGCGGCGGGGCGGGCATGGTCTTGCGGGCCGATGTGGTGGATGCCGCGTTGCGCGATGCAATGGCCGGCACCCCGCCCGACCGGGGCCGCTGGCCGCTGATCTATCTTTCGCCCCGGGGGCAGCGGTTCGATCAGGCCATGGCCCGCCGATTTGCCGCCTGTGATGGCATGACGCTGCTGTGCGGCCGGTTCGAAGGCGTGGACCAGCGGGTTCTGGATCACTGGCAGATCGAAGAGGTCAGCCTGGGCGACTTCGTCCTGACGGGAGGCGAGATTGCGGCACAGGCGTTGCTGGATGCCAGCGTGCGGCTGTTGCCCGGGGTGATCGGCAATGCCGAAAGCCTGGAAGAGGAAAGCCATTCCGCCGGCCTTCTGGAGCACCCCCAGTATACCCGCCCCCCGGTCTGGGAGGGGCGCGAAATACCGCCCGTTCTTCTGTCGGGCAATCATGCCGAAATCGCGAAATGGCGCCGCCAGCAGGCTGAAGCGTTGACCAAGGAACGCCGCCCCGATCTGTGGGCGCAGCACCGGCCGCCGCGCTGAAAGGGCCCGGCCCTTGCCGGCACCCTGCGCAAGGCCTGTCAGCCGGCCCAATTCGCTTGACCCTGTTGCTGCTTGCCCCTATACCCCGGCGGTCTGCGGCTGAATCAGTCGGCGGACCCGCTTTCCTTTGCTTTCTGATCGGGATTCTTTGCCGGTCAATCATTGGCAGGGGCGGCACCAAAGAAACGCAGGCCTGACCTCTGGCGGGCTCATCCACGGATGGGGACCCGGTCAAAGACCAAGAGCTCTCTGGCGGCATCACCTCTGCGGAAAACACCGCAGGCAAGAACGGAGAAGACGGCGCATGAACCTCATCGCCCAGATCGAAGCCGAGCAGATTGCTGCGCTTGGCAAGACCATCCCGGATTTCAAGGCCGGTGACACCATCCGTGTCGGTTACAAGGTGACCGAAGGCTCGCGTTCGCGCGTGCAGAACTACGAAGGCGTGTGCATCGGCCGTCGCGGCGGCAGCACCATCGCGGCGTCGTTCACGGTGCGCAAGATTTCCTTCGGCGAAGGCGTGGAACGGGTGTTCCCGCTGTATTCGACCAACATCGACTCGATCGAAGTTGTCCGCCGGGGCCGTGTGCGTCGCGCGAAGCTCTACTACCTGCGTTCGCGCCGCGGCAAATCGGCCCGTATCGCCGAAGACACCACCTACAAAGCCAAGTCCGAATAAGAGGAGCCGCGAAGATGAAAGAGGGCATTCACCCCGACTATCACTTCATCGAAGTGAAGATGACCGACGGCACCACCTATCGGACCCGGTCGACCTATGGCAAGGAAGGCGAAACGCTGGCGCTGGATATCGATCCGCTGGCCCACCCCGCCTGGACCGGCCAGTCGGCCAAGCTGATGGATACCGGCGGCCGCGTGTCTAAGTTCAAGAACAAGTACGCCGGTCTGGGCTTCTGATCCCCGACCCATGGCATCTGAAAACGCCGCCCCATGCCGGGCGGCGTTTTTGCATTCCCGGCGCGGGCCCGGCGCGGGCCGGCGCGGGATTGCGCGCGCGGGGCCACGGTGCCGGACAATCATGACAGGGCGGGGGCGGATTGCGCCAAAAGGGCTTTTCCTTTCCGCGCAGGCTTGCCAATAGAGAAGTCCACACGCCACCTCTCAAGGCTTCGCAAATGGCTCATATCATTGTTGTCGGCAACGAAAAGGGCGGGTCCGGCAAATCGACCACCTGCATGCACGTCGCCACGGCCCTTGCACGGCTTGGCTTCCGGGTTGGGGCGCTTGATCTGGACCTGCGCCAGAAAAGCTTCGGCCGCTATATCGAAAACCGCATCGCCTATGCCCACCGGGCCGGGCTGAACCTGCCCACCCCCGATTATCGCGACCTGCCCGAAGTGGACCCCGCCACGCTGCAACCGGGCGAAAACCCGTATGATGCGCGCCTGTCTGCTGCCGTGGCGGCACTGGACCCGGTTTCGGATTTCATCGTGATCGATTGCCCGGGGTCACATACCCGGCTGTCGCAGGTGGCCCATAGTCTGGCCGATACGCTGATTTCGCCTTTGAATGACAGCTTTGTCGATTTCGACCTTCTGGCCCGGATCGACCCCGAGACGAACAAGGTCAAGGGTCCGTCGATCTATGCCGAGATGGTGTGGAATGCGCGCCAGTTGCGTGCGCAGGCCGGGCTGAGGCCGATTGACTGGATCGTGCTTCGTAACCGGATGGGTGCCCAGCAGATGCACAACAAGCGCAAGGTCGGTGCGGCGCTGGAAGAACTGTCGCGGCGGATCGGCTTTCGCGTCGCGCCCGGCTTTTCGGAACGGGTGATTTTCCGTGAATTGTTCCCAAGGGGGATCACGCTTCTGGACCTGCGCGATACCGGGGTGGATCAGTTGAACATTTCCAACATCGCCGCCCGGCAGGAGGTGCGTGATCTGGTGCGTGAATTGAACCTTCCCGGCGTCACGCCGGATTTCTGACGAACAGGCTGATGCGCGCGTCGATCCGGGTCTCGCGCTTCTGGATGCGGTTCAGGCGGGTTTCGAAGACAGAGTCCTCACCTTCGGCCTTGGCCGACATCAGACCCAACTTCTCCAGCACCGACATTGCATAAGCCATTTTGGCCTCCTGATCTGGTATTCACCTTCCATGGCCACCGTTTTCGTCCCGGCCTGCGGCGAAATCGGGGCAGCGGCGTGAAACGTCGAAGGCATTGATGAAACGCATTGTTGACGGGGTTGAGCGGAATGGCCAAGGCTGCCAAAAAGCGCCGGGCAAGATGGAGAAGACCATGGCCAACCCCCTGTTCGACACCCTGTTTGCCCCGCTGGAAGGATCGCCGCGGCCGCTGCTTGTCCTTGCCGATGGCAGGGTGATTTCGGCCGATGCCTTCTTCCGGCTGACTGCGCGCCTTGCCCATGCCCTTGCGGCCGAAGGGGTGAAGCCGGGTGACAGGGTGGCGGTGCAGATCGCGAAATCGCCCGAGGCTCTGGCGGTCTATGGTGCCACCGTGGGTCTTGGCGCGGTCTTTCTGCCGCTGAACCCCGCCTATACCGAAACCGAGGTCGATTACTTTCTGGGCGATGCCACACCGTCGGTCTTTCTGGCCGATCCCGCCCGCGAAACCGCCTTGCGCCCGGTGGCTGACCGGCATGGTGCCCGCCTGCTGACGCTGGGGGCCGATGGCCAGGGCAGCCTGACGGAATATGCCGCAGGGCTGCCTGAGACATTTTCCCCCTTGGCCCGCGCGCCGGGTGATCTTGCCGCGATCCTTTACACCTCGGGCACCACGGGGCGGTCGAAGGGGGCGATGCTCAGCCATGACAACCTGTTGTCGAATGCCCGGGTACTGGCCGGTCTGTGGCGCTTCACCGAAGCCGATATCCTGCTGCACGCGCTGCCGATCTTTCATACCCACGGACTTTTCGTTGCCTCGAACATCAGCCTTCTGACCGGCGGGCAGATGATCTTCCTTCCCGGCTTCGATCTGGATCAGGTCTTTGCCGCCCTCCCGGCTGCAACCGCGATGATGGGCGTGCCCACCTTTTATACCCGAATGCTGGACGACCCCCGCCTGACCCGCGATCTGGTGGGCCACATGCGCCTTTTCGTATCAGGCTCGGCGCCCCTGCTGGCAGAATCGCATCTGGCGTTCGAAGCCCGCACCGGCAAGCGCATCCTTGAACGCTATGGCATGACCGAAACGAACATGAATACCTCCAACCCCTATGATGGGGACAGGCGGGCAGGCACGGTCGGCTTTCCCCTTCCGGGGGTAGAGCTGCGGATCATGGCCAATGGCAAGCCTGTTGCCGGCGAAGAGGTTGGCGTGATCGAGGTGCGCGGCCCCAATGTGTTCCTCGGGTATTGGCAGATGCCCGAAAAAACCCGGGAAGACCTGCGCGAGGATGGCTGGTTCATTACCGGCGATCTGGGCCAACGGGATGCTGATGGATATGTCACCATCGTTGGCCGGGCCAAGGACATGATCATTTCAGGCGGCTTCAACGTCTATCCCAAAGAGGTGGAGGAAGTGCTCGATGCCCAGCCCGGCGTGCAGGAAAGCGCCGTGATCGGGCTGCCCCATCCCGATTTCGGAGAAGCGGTCTTTGCGGTCATTGCCCGGCAAAGGGGGGCAGAGGTCGACCCTGATGCCCTGCGCGCCGCCGTGGCCGCGCGCCTTGCCCGCTTCAAACACCCCAAGGGTTATGCCGTGGTCGATGCCCTGCCACGCAATACCATGGGAAAGGTGCAGAAGGCCGCGCTGCGCAAGACCTATGGCACAAGGTTCACGGCCTGACGAGGGTTTCATCTGTTCCTAAATATCCCGGGGTCCGGGGCAGAGCCCCGGGGGGCTGTCACCGGCGTCCGCGCTGCGCAGCTCGTCCTCCAGAAAGCGTTCGAAAGCGTCCAGATCAACGGGCTCGAACTGGCCAAACCCCTGCATCCAGACGCTGGCCTGTTTCAGCGCATCGGGTTCCAGCCGGCACCAGATCACCCGGCCGCGTTTTTCGCGGCTGATCAGCCCAGCTTCGGCCAGCACGGCAAGGTGCTTCGAAATAGCCGCCAGGCTCATCTCGAAGGGCTCTGCCACATCGGTCACCGCCATGTCGTCTTCCAGAAGCATCGCCAGGATCGCCCGTCGTGTCGGGTCGGCAAGGGCGGCGAAGACGGTGGAAAGGGGGTCGGACATGCACGCATACTAGGCCAGAACGGCTGCAAAAGGTCAACTCTGCGGTTAAGCGTTTCCGGGCAGCAACCGGCTTTCGTCTATCATCAACCACATGGTTGAATATGCCAAACGCCCCCAATCCTTGGAAATGCGGCCAGTGGCGCAAGGCGCCTCCTCGGCAACGCACTGAAAATCAATGAATTTTTGCAAAGACTGCCGGCCTTGACACAGGGTCGAAGGGGCTTTAGCACCCTGCGCAACCATCTTCATGGGGTATCGCCCGTGTCTGACCCGCTACCGCCGCCGGATGAGGCCCGCCTGAAGGACCTTGAGGCCCGGATCGCAAAGGCAAAGGCGGCAAGGGCCGAGACCCCTCACATGAAGAAAGACTATTCTCAGGCGCAGCTTGCCTGGCGGATGGTGATAGAGCTTGTTGCCGGTCTTGGGATCGGCTTCGGCATCGGATACGGGCTTGATACCCTTCTGGGGACCATGCCGCTGTTTTTGGTGCTGTTCATCGGGTTCGGCTTTGCCGCAGGGGTGAAAACCATGCTGCGCTCGGCCAGAGAAGTACAGGATCGACGGCTGGCCCAAGAGGCTGCCGAGGCAAAGGAAGACTGACGTGGCAACGGAAGCTCACAGCGAAGCAGGTTCGGCTCTGGTTTTTCACCCGCTGGACCAGTTCATCGTCAAGCCGCTGTTCGGGGATGGGCCTGTGCAGTGGTACACGCCCACCAACGTGACCCTGTGGATGGCGATTGCCGTGCTGGCCATCGTGGCGCTGTTCGTTCTGGGCACCCGTGGCCGTGCGATCATTCCCACCCGCGTGCAGTCGATCGCCGAGGTTTTTTACGGCTTCGTCTACAAGATGATCGAGGATGTGACCGGCCATGACGGGGTAAAATACTTCCCCTACATCATGACGCTGTTCCTGTTCATCCTCTTTGCCAACTACCTTGGCCTGTTCCCGATGTCCTTCACCCCCACATCGCACATCGCTGTGACGGCAGTGCTGGGTTTCGGTGTGTTCATCGTCGTGACGATGATCGGTTTCGTGAAGAACGGCGCGTCTTTCCTCGGCCTGTTCTGGATGTCGGACGCGCCGCTGGTTCTGCGCCCTGTCATTGCCGTGATCGAGGTCATCTCGTATTTCGTGCGTCCGGTCAGCCACTCCATCCGTCTTGCCGGTAACATCATGGCCGGCCACGCCGTGATCAAGGTCTTTGCTGGCTTTGCCGCCATTGCCGCGATCAGCCCGGTTTCGGTGCTGGCCATCGTGGCGATCTATGGGCTCGAAGTTCTCGTGGCCTTCATCCAGGCCTATGTGTTCACCATCCTGACCTGCGTTTACCTCAAGGATGCGCTGCATCCGCATCACTGACGCAAGGCCAGTCTCTCAACTCTCGTATTCCATCGTAAGGAGCAACCAAATGGAACTCGCAGCAGCAGCCGCTATGGGCAAATTCATCGGCGCCGGTCTGGCCGCCATCGGTTCGGGCGCCGCCGCCATCGGTGTTGGCAACGTGGCCGGCAACTTCCTTGCCGGGGCCCTGCGCAACCCGTCGGCAGCCGGTGGTCAGACCGCCACGCTGTTCATCGGTCTGGCCTTCGCAGAAGCTCTGGGGATCTTCGCGTTCCTCGTCGCGCTGCTGCTGATGTTCGCCGTCTGATCCAGACCTCGTATCCTTACGTCAGGGGGGCGCGCCGGTAACCGGCGCCCCTTCGAAGTTCAAAGGGTCCGACGGAGGACAAGATGGCAACTGAAACAACCGCAGCCGACGCCGCCCACGGGGCCGCCGAGCTGGGGGCCTGCGTCAATGAACACGGCAGTGCCATCGGCATGCCGCAGCTTTGCGCTGACTGGATGCCGAACCAGATCTTCTGGCTTCTGGTTACGCTGGTCGTGATCTATCTGGTGCTGTCGCGCATC
>JALQTL010000475.1 GCA_023260935.1 Paracoccaceae bacterium | reverse complement strand
CAGATTGCCTGTCTGGATCCTGGCAAGAACAGCTTTACCGGTTTTGCCAAGGCCTCCGCGGCAGAGCTCCAATTACAGACTGTAGACTTTGCATGGACATGTGTCAGGGGGCACTACTTGTGCAATGCTACTTGTTCAATGGGGCTTTTCCAACCGCATGGCAGATACCGCCGTGGCCATGGCGAAACTGATCTGACGCCCCGGGCCGACCGTTCGGCCCCTACCATCGATAAAGGCCCGTGATGCCCGGCATCGCGAGCCTTTGCATCGCTGATGGGGCCAACATTCACGCCTCTGCCGTCAATCTTGCAAAGGCGACACCATTCGTGACCTGAGGTTCGCTTTTTCCGCTGCCCGCGCGGTGTTAGGGTCTGGGAATGGATCTGATTGTCTTTCTGGCCATTCTTGCCGGCCTCTTTGTCGCGATTGCCCTTTCCGAACCGCTGGCCGAGCGGTTGCGCCTGCCTGTCACGGTGATTCTTGCCGCCGTGGGTATCGGCATCGGGGCGGCGGCGGCATGGTTCTGGCGCACCGAGGTAACGGATGCGCTGAACCCCGTCGCCCTGGCTATTCTGAACCTGCCGATCTCGTCCGATGTGTTCATCTATGTGCTGCTTCCGGTGCTGCTGTTTCAGGTGTCGCTGACACTGAACCTGCGCCGCCTGCTGGATGACTGGGTGCCGGTGCTGACGCTGGCGGTGATTGCAGTCGTGGTGGCCACTCTGATCATCGGGCTGGCACTGCGGCCATTCACCACCCTGCCGCTGGCGGCCTGCCTGCTGCTGGGTTCCATCGTATCGACCACCGATCCGTCGGCGGTTGTGTCGATCTTTCGCGCAACACCCGCGCCACAGCGTCTGGCCCGGATCGTCGAGGGCGAAAGCCTGCTGAATGACGCCGCAGCGATTGCCCTGTTTTCAGTCTTTCTGACGGCCGTGGTTGCGCGGGAAGCGCAGCCGAACCTGATGCCGGCCCTGTTGCAGCTGCCTTGGCTGATCAGTGCCGGCGCCCTTGCCGGGTGGTTCACGGGCAGGATCGGCGTGACGATGATGGGCTGGCTGAATCCCTGGCCGCTGGCGCTTGTCTCGCTCAGCTTTGCGCTGCCCTTCACGGCCTTCCTGCTGGCAGATCAGATCGTCGGCGCCTCTGGCGTGGTGGCAGTGGTCGCGGCGGGGATGACGGTGAACTTCTCTTCGCCCGGCCGGATCGCGCCCGCTTCGGTCAATCAGTTGCGCGCCGCTTGGGGGCTGATGTCCTACTGGGCCGGCGGGCTGATCTTCATGCTGGCCGCCCTTCTGGTGCCCCGCATCCTCGAAACGCTGCGCCCGGGCGATATCGGCCTGATCCTTGTCACGGTAGTGGCGGCCCTGATCGCCCGCGCCATCGTGCTTTACGGGCTGTTGCCTCTGCTGACGGCGGCGCGCCTGTCGCCGCGCGTGGAACCGCCCTATCGCATTGCGATACTTTGGGGGGGGCTGCGCGGAGCCGTAACTCTGGCCCTTGCCCTTGCCGTCACCGAAAACACCGCGATCTTTGTCGAAGTGAAGCGGCAGGTCGGCATCGTGGCCACCGGCTTCGTTCTGTTCACCCTTCTGGTGCAGGGCACCACGCTGCGCTGGGTCATCGGGCGACTGGGGCTTGATAAGCTTTCCCCGATCGACAATGCGCTGTCCGAACAGGTTGTCGCCGTGGCCCTGCAAGAGGTGCGCGAAACCGTTGCGGAAACCACCCGAAGGCTGGCGCTGACCCCCGGCATCGTGCGGGACGAAGCGGTGCGGTTCGGCGAAAGGCTGAATGCCGCCGTCGATCGGGCGGACGAGGCGCGCGACATTCTGGACAAGGACCGGGTGACGCTGGGGCTTCTGGCCCTTGCCGGCCATGAACGCGATCTGCTGCTGGAATCATTTCAGAATGACCTACTGTCGGCCCGAATGGCCGACCGGCTTCTGGCCGATGCCGACCGGCTGATCGAAGCGACGCGGGCAGAAGGCAGGGCCGGCTATCGCGCCCAGTCCCGCCGGGCGCTGCAACCGCCCCGCGTCTTGCGGGTGGCGGAATGGGCGCACAACCGCCTGCGCCTGAAATACCCGCTGGAAACCCTGACCGAAGACCGCTTCGAATTTCTTGTGGCCCAGACACAGGCGCTGAAAGCCCTTACCGGCTTTGTCGAGGCGCGGATCGTGCGCATTCACGGCCGCCGCGTGGCCGGCCTGCTGCATGATCTGATCCGCCGGCGCATCGAAGACAGCGCGCGCGAACTGGAGGGGCTGCGCACGCAGTTTCCCGGCTATGCCGAACAGCTGGAACGCCGCCTGATCCGCCGTCTGGTCTTGGCACAGGAAGAACGCGAATACGACCAGATGACCCAGGACGGGCTGATCGGGCCGGAACTGCGGCTGGCGCTGAAAGCCGCCGCCTCGCCCGACCGTTCGGCCCTGTCACGCCGGCCAAGGCTGGACCTTGGGCTGCAACGTATTGATATCGTGCGCGGCTTTCCCTTGTTTGCCAGCCTTGACGAAGCGGCGCTGACGCGCCTCGCCCGGCATATGAAGACCGTCTATGCCAAGCCGGGCGATGTGCTGATGCGCAAGGAAGAACGGCCCAACAAGGTGTGGTTCATTGCCAGCGGCGCGGTGGAACTGGAACAGGCCAGCCACCGGGTTCTGCTGGGCCGGGGGGATATGTTCGGCCATCTGTCGCTTTTGATGCGCCGCAGCCGCCGGGCCCGCGTGACCGCGATCAGCCACGCCACCCTTCTGGCGCTGGAAGAGCAGCGGTTTCTGGATCTGCTGCGCCGGTCGCCCGATCTGTGTGCTGCCGTTCAGGCCAGCGCCGAACGCCGGGGCGTCGCGCTGGATGCGGCCCTGCTTCCCAAGGGCGCACCGTCCGAAGACCCTTGGCTGAACAAGTTTCGCGCCAGCCTGAAACCACGCAAGTAGCCATGCGCAAGACGCATGGCCGCTTTACCGGCGCATGGCTTGTTTGCGCAAACATGATCCCCAGATCCCGCTCGGGCGCAACCAGACGCCCCTTGTGACGAAAAAGAGACAGGATGTTCTCTGTGATTGACAAATTTCGCGATGCTGCCCGCAGCTATGCGCGCTATCGCAAGACCCGCGACCAGATCGCCCGGTTGCCGCTGGATGTGGCGCTGGATCTGGGCATCTATCCGGGGGATGCCGACCGCATCGCCCGCAACGCTGTCTACGGGCAGGCTGCCTGAGGGGAAAGGCCCCCCCCGATGGGGATTGGGCAGGGGCCACAGGACGGATCGGGCAGAGATCCGGCACGACTTGGCACAACAAAGGGGGGCACTGCTCCCCTTTTTCATGCCTTGGCGAACTTGCGCTGCAAGGCCTCTTCCACAGGGGGGGTGACGAATTTGGAAACATCTCCCCCAAGGCGCGAGATTTCCTTGACCAGCTTTGACGCAATCGCCTGACGGCGGGCATCGGCCATCAGAAAAACCGTCTCGATGCTGGAATCCAGCGCCCGGTTCATGCCGACCATCTGGAATTCATATTCGAAATCGGCCACCGCGCGCAGCCCGCGCAGAATGACAGACGCCCCCACGTCGCGCGCGCAATCGATCAGCAGGTTTTCGAACGGGTGCACCACAATCTCGCCCCCCGTGCGGGCGGCAATGGCATTGCATTCAGCCTCGACCATCGCAACGCGGTCTTCCAAGGAAAACAGCGGCCCCTTGTCGCGATTGATGGCAACCCCGATCACAAGCCTGTCAACCAGCGCCATGGCGCGCTGGATGATATCGACGTGACCAAGTGTGATCGGATCGAAGGTGCCGGGGTAAAGGCCGATGCGCATGGATGTCCCTTTGGTTTTTGGGCCACGCAACATTATTGCGTGACCCGATGCAAGGGCGAAAGCGCCGCAGGCCGGGAATCAGAAGCCCTTGATCATGCCTTCCAACGCGTCCTTTTCGGCCGCAAGTTCCATCAGCCGCGCCTTGACCACATCGCCGATCGAAATCAGGCCCACCATCTCATCGCCCTCCATCACCGGCATGTGGCGGAAACGGCCATCGGTCATCTTTTGCAGCACATCATCAGTGGCATCCCCCCGGGCGCAGCCGATGATGCGCGCGGTCATGATGCTGTCGACGGTATCGGCCATGCAGGCCGGCCCACGGCGGCCCAGTTCGCGCACGATATCGCGTTCGGACAGGATGCCGGCAACACGCTTGCCATCCTGCGAAACCACCAGCGCGCCGATCCGGCGGGCAGAAAGGGTTTCGGCAGCCTTGGCAATGGTCGTGCCCGGGGGCACGGTCACAACACCATCATCGGCCTTGGACTTCAGTATCTGGCTTACCAGCATGGCAGATCCCTCCCGTTGTCACTGGTGAAAGGGTCCGCCCGCCAATCCATCCTGTCAAGAAAAAGCTTCAAGCCGTTGAACTTCGCGCCGGATTCCCATGGCCAGAGCATCAGCGAACCGCGTCAGCCGGGCCGAGCGCGCATCGCCTTCGTGCCGGATCAGCCAGAAAGCCCGGGTCAGGCGAAAGGCCCCGGGCAACACGCGCACCAACTCGGGCGCGGCGGCAAGGGCAAAATCATGCACAACCCCCACCCCTGCCCCCGCGCGCAAAAGCTGCAACTGCACGGGAACAGAATTGGATGCCAGCGGCACCACTGCCACCCCCAGTTCACCAAGGTAATCCAGTTCCTTGTCAAAGATCATGTCGGCAATATAGCCCACCATCCGGTGCGCCCCCAGATCGGCAAGGTCGCGCAGCGGCGGGGCTCCGGCCAGATAATCGGGGTGGGCGGCCAAAGACAGATGATAATCGGTCAGCTTCTGCACGGTCAGCCGGCCCGCCTGCGGGCGGCTGACGCCAATGGCCATGTCAGCCTCGCGCTTTGACAGATTGAAGACACGGGGCAGCGCCACGACCTGCACCTCCAGCCCGGGATTGGCGCGCGCGATTTCCGCCAGAACCGGGGGCAAAAGGTAATTGGCACAGCCGTCGGGCGCGCCAAGGCGGATCTGCCCTGTCAACCCGCCCGCCCCTTCGCTGCGCTGCAAGGCCTCGCTTGCCCCGGCGGCCGCAGCCTCGGCCGCCTCGGCGAAGGGGTGAAGCCGCGCGCCCTCCTCTGTCAGCGCATAGCCTTGCGGTGATTTGGTGAACAGAACCGTGCCGGCCCCTTCCTCCAGCCGGGCGATGCGGCGACCCACCGTGGCCGGATCAAGCCCCAGCCGCTTGCCCGCCCCCGATAGGCTTTCACTGCGCGCCACTGCCAGAAAGATGCGCAGGTCATCCCAATCCATCGCACCCCACCTTGCATTTATGCAAAACCCTTTTGGGACATTGCCGCTTTTCCCGGCATTTCCGCAAGACTATTCTGCCCCCACACAGCGGGAGGAGCCCCCATGAAAGAGATCGGACACTGGATCAACGGCAAGCATGTTTCTGGCACTTCGGGCCGGTTTGCCGATGTCTTCAACCCAGCCACTGGCGAAGTGCAGGCCCGGGTGGCCCTTGCCTCAAAGGCCGAACTTGATGCCGCCGTTGCCAGTGCGGCGGAAGCCCAGGTGAAATGGGGCGCCACCAACCCGCAGCGCCGCGCGCGGGTGATGATGGAATTCGTTCGCCTGCTGAACCGCGACATGGACAAGCTGGCGGAAGTGCTTTCCAGCGAACACGGCAAGACCTTTCCGGATGCCAAGGGCGATATCCAGCGCGGGCTGGAGGTGATCGAATACTGCATCGGCGCGCCGCAGATGCTGAAGGGCGAATTCACCGACAGCGCCGGCCCGGGCATCGACATGTATTCGATGCGCCAGCCGATCGGCGTGGCGGCAGGCATCACACCCTTCAACTTCCCGGCCATGATCCCGATGTGGAAGATGGGCCCCGCCCTTGCCTGCGGCAACGCCTTCGTGCTGAAGCCTTCGGAACGCGATCCCAGCGTGCCGCTGATGCTGGCGGCCCTGATGCAAGAGGCCGGGCTGCCCGACGGCGTGCTTCAGGTGATCAACGGCGATAAGGAATCGGTCGACGCGATCCTTGATAACCCCACCATTGGCGCCATCGGCTTTGTCGGATCGACCCCGATTGCCGAATATATCTATGGTCGCGGCTGTTCCAACGGCAAGCGCGTGCAGTGCTTTGGCGGGGCCAAGAACCACATGATCATCATGCCCGACGCCGATCTGGATCAGGCCGCCGATGCACTGATGGATCAACTCAGCGCGGCGTTGCTGTCATTTGACGCCGACCCCGAAATCGGTTGCATGGTGGTAACG
>JALQTL010000398.1 GCA_023260935.1 Paracoccaceae bacterium | reverse complement strand
CGGACCCGATCACGGCCGAAATGTCGGGCACCCGGTTCCAGAACCGCAGCGCGCGCGACGGCCGCACGCTGGCCCGCGTCAGCGCGGCAAGGGGGGCCGCGGGTGCAGCCGGCGTTGACGCGGCCGATGGGGCGGCGGCGGGAACAAAGGGGCATTGCCCAGCCCAGCTGCCCCGCGCGGAAACCGGATCCAGAAACAGGGTCCAGCTTTCACGGGCACGGGCGCGCCAGCGGGCCCAGACCGGGCTTTGCGCCACCGCGGCGCGGGCTGTCGCCTCATCCGGCCAGACGGCCATGATCGCCCAGACCCCCCAGTTCGGCCGGGGGGTGAACCCTTCGCCCGTGCCCGATCCGCAGAGCTTCCAGAAGATCGCGCGCGATTCCCGCCGAAGCGCGATGCGCGCGGCCCCCATCTGCCCGATCACCCAAAGGCGGCGGCCAAACCCGTCGAACCGGAACAGGCTGAGCGTTGCGATGGAAATGGCGCTATCCTCCTGCATTTGGAGTGTAAGGTTAGTCTGACATTTTATGCAGGCAAGGGAAAGCGGAAATGCTGGCCTTCTTTTGATGATGCGGCATATTGTAAATCAAAATGGACAGTCTATCATCCTTGCCATGACATATATCGCGCCACACCCTTCTGCCACCGATCCGCTGCACGCCATTGTCATCGGGGCGGGGCTGGGCGGCCTTGCCTCGGCCATGCGGCTTGGCGCCAAGGGCTACCGCGTGACGGTGCTGGACCGGCTGGACCGGCCCGGCGGGCGCGGATCGTCGATCAGCCAGGGGGGGCACCGCTTTGACCTTGGCCCCACCATCGTTACCGTGCCGCAGGGGTTGCGCGATCTTTGGGCCGCCTGTGGGCGGGATTTCGATGCCGATGTGCGGCTTGTGCCCATGGACCCCTTCTACGAAATCCGCTTTGCAGATGGCGAAACCTTTACCGCCCGGCAGGATGACGCTGCCATGCAGGCCGAAGTGGCCCGCATCTCGCCCCGCGATGTGAAAGGCTACCAGCGTTTTCTGAAGGACAGCGAGGCGCGTTACTGGTTCGGCTATGAAGAGCTTGGCAAAAAGCCGATGCACCGGTTCTGGGATACGCTGAAGGTGATTCCCACCTTTGCCGCCCTCCGGGCCGACAGGTCGGTTTATGGTCATGCCGCCGCCCGGGTGCGCGACGATCACCTGCGCTTTGCCCTGTCGTTCCACCCGCTGTTCATCGGCGGTGATCCGTTCAACGTGACCTCGATGTATATCCTTGTCAGCCATCTGGAAAAGGCTTTCGGGGTGCATTACGCCATGGGGGGCGTGCAGGCGATCGCCGAGGCGATGGCGCGGGTGATCACGGGGCAGGGCGGGCAGGTGCTGCATGGCGCCGAGGTGGACGAGATCCTAGCGCAGGATGGCCGGGCTTCCGGCGTGCGGCTGACCGATGGGCAGGTGCTGCGGGCCGGGGTCATCGTGTCGAACGCCGATGCCGGGCATACCTATGATCACCTTCTGCGCAATGCCCCGCGCCGGCGCTGGACCGGGCCGCGGCTGAAGCGCACGCGCTGGTCGATGGGCCTGTTCGTCTGGTATTTCGGCACGAAGGGCACGCGCGGCCTGTGGCGTGACGTGGGCCACCATTCCATCGTCGTGGGTCCGCGCTACCGCGACCACATCAAGGATATCTTCATCCGGGGCCGTCTGGCCGGGGACATGAGCCTTTATGTCCATCGCCCCAGCGTGACAGATCCATCCTGCGCGCCCGACGGGGACGATACTTTCTATGCCCTGTCGCCGGTGCCCCATCTGGGCCATGACAACGGGGTGGACTGGGCGGCCGAGGCAGAGCCATACCGGGCCAAGATGCTGAAGATACTGGAAGACCGCCTGCTGCCGGGCCTGTCGGAACGGGTGACGGAAAGCCTTGTCTTCACGCCCGAAAGCTTCCGCGACCGCTATCTTTCGCCTCATGGCGCGGGCTTTTCGATCGAGCCGCGCATCCTGCAATCGGCCTGGTTCCGCCCGCATAACGTGTCAGAGGAACTGCCGGGCCTGTATCTGGCCGGGGCGGGCACCCATCCGGGTGCAGGCGTGCCGGGGGTGATCGGCACGGCCGAGGTGGTGGGCCAACTGGTGCCCGATGCCCCACTTCGGGCCGCCGCGCTGCCGCTGAAGATGGCTGCCGAATGATTGGCCCCATGATCACCCCCATGATCGCTCCTGCCGATCTGGACGCCTGCAAGGCGATGATCCGCACCGGATCTCTGTCATTCCATGCCGCCTCCTGCCTGCTGCCGCGCCGGGTGCGCGATCCTGCGCTGGCGCTTTACGCCTTTTGCCGCGTGGCTGATGACGAGGTGGATGAGGGCGATGAAAAGGCGCAGGCGGTGCTGCGCCTGCGTGACCGGCTGGATCTGGTCTATCAGGGCAAGCCGCGCAATGCGGCTTCGGACCGTGCCTTTGCGGCGGTGGTCGAAGGGTTCGACATGCCCCGCGCCCTGCCCGAGGCGCTGCTGGAGGGCCTGGCCTGGGATGCCATCGGGCGGCGCTATGACAACCTGTCGGGGGTGCTGGATTATTCCGCCCGCGTGGCCTCGGCCGTGGGGGCGATGATGTGCGTGCTGATGCGCGTGCGCGATGCCGATGCGCTGGCGCGGGCCTGCGATCTGGGCCTTGCCATGCAACTGACCAACATCGCCCGCGATGTGGGCGAGGATGCCCGGGCAGGCCGGGTTTTCCTGCCGCTGGACTGGCTGGAGCAGGAAGGTGTTGCGCTGAATGCCTTTCTGGCCGCGCCCGCGCCGCTGCCGGGGGTGTGCCGGGCAACGGCACGCCTGCTGGCCGAGGCCGAGGATCTTTATCTGCGCGCGCAGTCCGGTATTCCGGCGCTGCCCTTTGCCTGCCGGCCCGGCATCTATGCCGCGCGCCACATCTATGACGGCATCGGCGCCGAGGTGGCCCGGGCCGGCTTTGACAGCGTCACCCGGCGTGCACGCACCTCGGGGCGGCAAAAGCTGGGCTGGCTGAT
>JALQTL010000382.1 GCA_023260935.1 Paracoccaceae bacterium | reverse complement strand
CAGCAAAGGGCGGTCCGCGACAGCCTCAGCGCGTGCGGCAAGGGATTTCCAGATCGTCATATTACTCGGCCCAGTGAACAGTTGCGTTGGCAAGGACGGCACAAACGGGGGCCTCCTCGGGGGGGAGCGCCTCGGCGCGCTTGATCGCGGCGCGCTTTTCGGCGCCGGTAATCAGGATATGAATATGCATCGCGTCGCGCAAAACCGGCGCGGACAGGGTGATGCGCGGCTCGCCTGCGGCCTCGGCCCGCATCGGCAGAAGGATCGGCGCGTCGTCCGACAAAGCCTCGGCCAGACGGTCGGCTCCGGGGAAAAGGCTCGCCGTGTGCATGTCCGCCCCCATCCCCAGTAGCAGCACGTCAATCGGCAGATGCACGGCGATCCCTTCGGCCAGCGCGTCCATCCTGTCTTCGGGGCGCGCGGCATCGGCATAAAGCGGCACAAGCGCCGCGTCGCCCGCGCGGTCGCGCAACAGCCGCTCGCGCAGAAGGCGCGTGTTGGAGCGCGGGCTGTCCTCGCCAACCCAACGCTCGTCATTGAGCATCACCGCGACTTTCGACCAGTCCAGATCGACGCCCGAGAGGATATCGAAAATCGGCCCCGGCGTGGTGCCACCCGGCACCGAAAGCGTCGCGCGGCCCTTCGCCCCGATCGCCTCGCGCAGTTCCGAGGCAATCTGGTCGGCCAGCGCGCGCATCATCATCTCACGGTCAGGATAGCCCTGAAAATTCATTCGCGAATCTCCCGCCAGCGGCGGCCATCGCGGTGCATCAGCATCAGCGCATCCTCGGGCCCGGAGGAGGCCGGGTCATAGCCCTGCGGCCGGTCGCCCCGCTGTTCCCAGCCCGCAATGATGGGGTCTGTCCAGGCCCAGGCGGCCTCGACCTCATCGCCGCGCATGAACAGGGTCTGGTTGCCGCGGATCACATCCATCACCAGCCGTTCATAGGCATCGGGCACGTCTTCGGCTTCGGGGCCAAGCGCATCGGCAAAGGTCATGTCCAGCGGCACCTGTGCCAGACGCATGCCACCGGGGCCGGGTTCCTTGATCATCACCATCAGGTTCATGCCTTCATCCGGTTGCAGTCGGATCACCAGCACATTCTCGCGCCATCCCTTCGCATCGTCAAAGATCGAATGTGGCGGTTCGCGGAAGGTGATCGCAATCTCGCTGGCCCGCGCGCGCAGACGTTTGCCGGTGCGCAGATAGAAGGGCGTGCCCTTCCAGCGCCAGTTCGAGATATGGACCTTCAGCGCGATATAGCTTTCGGTACGGCTGGTGGGGTCTTCGCAATGGTCAAGATAGCTGCCCTGACCGGCCCCGGCCAGATACTGACCGCGCACGATATCCAGCGGACCCACCGGATCCAGCGCGCGGATCACCTTCAGCTTTTCGTCACGCACGGCATCGGGATCGAAGTGATAGGGCGGCTCCATCGCGATCAGGCACAAAAGCTGCATCAGGTGGTTCTGCACCATGTCACGCATGGCACCCGATTTGTCGTAATAGGCGCCGCGGCCTTCGACCCCCACTGTTTCGGCCACGGTGATCTGGACGTGATCGATGTATTCCGACTTCCATAATGGCTCGAACAGGATATTGGCAAAGCGCACCGCCATCAGGTTCTGCACGGTTTCCTTGCCCAGATAGTGATCGATCCGGTAGATCTGGCTTTCGTGGAAGTGCTGGGCCAGCGTGGCGTTCAGCGCCCGGGCCGAGGCCAGATCCCGGCCAAAAGGCTTTTCCACAACGATCCGGGCCTGATCGTCGGCAATGCCATGCGATTTCAGCCGCAGCGCAAGATCGCCGAACAGGGCCGGTGCGACCGAAAAGTAATAGGCCTGCACCACATTCCGCCGCATCAGGCCCTTCAGTTGCGCCCAGCCACCATCGCCCTGGGCATCGATCGCCACATAATGCAGGCGGGCCAGAAAATCGGCGATCAGCTTGGGATCGCGCCGATTGGCGGGCACGAATTCCTCGATTGCCTCGGCAACGCTCTTGCGGAAGATGTCATCCGTAAGGTCGGCCCGCGCGGCGCCGATGATACGGCTGTCATCCGTCATCTGGCCGGCGATGAAACGGCGGTAAAGCCCCGGCAGGATCTTTCGGCGGGCCAGATCCCCCGTTCCGCCAAAGATCACAAGGTCGAAGGCCTCGACCGGAATGACACGCGAAACCATGCTGCCTTACCTCTCTGCCAGATGCGCCGGGCGCCCACCCTGTTAGCGCTAACGACGCCCTTCTACCCCTGTGCCACACAGAAGTCTAGCACCTGCATGCCCGGGGTCAAAGCGCTTTGGGGCCTAGGCCTCTTCCAGAGATTCCCACCGCACCCGCGACAGGCGGGGTTCCGCTGCCAGACGGTGCACGGCCTGTTCCAGCACCATGTCCGGCACCCCTTCTGCCGTTACGGTGGTGGCAAGGTCAAGCCGGTTGCCGCCATCTTCGGGCCGCGCCTCGATTTCCGAAATATGCAGGCCACCAAGCGCAAGGGTGCGCAGAACAAGGCTTCGGATCTCGCCCTCGGCCTCGGGCGGGCAGGTTACACAGACCCGCCATGACCGGGCCAGCGGCACCCCGGCCCTTGTGTGCCGCTTCAGCCATTTGACCAGGGGCCGAAGCCCAAGGTTCACGAAAATCACCATCCCCGTCAGCAAAAGCGCATAGGGCCAGGCCCCAGCCCCGGCCATCATCCCCACCCCTGCCGAACACCACAGGGTTGCCGCCGTGTTCAGCCCGTGAACATTGAAGCCATCCCGAAAGATGATGCCCGCGCCCAGAAAACCAATGCCGGAAACGATCTGCGCCGCGACCCGCGTAGGGCTGACCTCATGCGCATAAAGACCGGAAAAGACGACGAAACTTGCCGCCCCCAACGCCACCAGCGCATTAGTGCGCAGCCCCGCCATGCGCTGACGAACCTGACGTTCCGACCCGATCAAGGCACCACACAATAGCGCCACGAACAGGTTGATCGCGGCAAGTTCCAAACCCGAAGGCATATCGATTCCCCTTAGCCAAGGGGCGCAGGCTATCGGTTTGCATCAGTAATGTGAAGTTTATGTAACAGATTGATGACGCATCACGCGTCAAGCTCGGCATCCCAGTAAAGATAGTCCATCCAGCTTTCATGAAGGTAATTTGGCGGGAAGCGGCGGCCATGGGCCTGCATCTCTTCGGCCGTCGGCTGGCGGGGCGGGCGCTGAAGCGACATCCCAACCTGCCGCATCAGCTTTGATCCCTTGCGCAAGTTGCAGGGGCTACAGGCCGCAACCACGTTTTCCCAGCTTGTC
>JALQTL010000361.1 GCA_023260935.1 Paracoccaceae bacterium | reverse complement strand
CTTGGTGCGGTTGAACGCCTGATGGGCGATGCGGCGGCGAAAGCCACGATGTCTTCGACGAAATCCTCGATCGGGCACCTTTTGGGGGCGGCGGGCGCTGTCGAGGCGATCTTCTGTATACTGGCGCTGCGCGACCAGATCGCCCCGCCGACGCTGAACCTTGATAATCCGGCAGTGCAGCCCAAGCTGGACCTTGCGCCGAACAAGGCCGTGAAGCGCAAGATCGACGTGGCGCTTTCCAACAGCTTCGGTTTCGGCGGCACAAATGCAAGCCTTGTTCTGGGCAAGGTGACCTGACCGATGTGGCGCGCGATTGCATCCAATGCGCTGACCCTGTTCATCGTGATCCTTCTGGTGGTATCGGGCCTGCTGGCCTGGGGCCGTGAGGAATACCGGGGGCCGGGGCCGCTGACGGATGCGATCTGTTTCAGGGTGGAGCGGGGCGCGTCGCTAAGCGCGGTCAGCCGGGCGCTTGAGGCGCAGGGGGCGATCAGTGATGCGCGGATCTTCCGAATCGGAGCGGATTATTCCGACCAGTCCGAAGACCTGAAGTTCGGTTCCTATCTGATCCAGTCGGGAACCAGCATGCGCGATGTGCTGGGGATCTTGACCTCGGGCGGGCAGTCCACCTGCGGGCGCGAGGTGAATTTCCAGATCGGGGTGGCCAGTGCGCGGGTGATCCTGCGGGAGCTGGACCCGGCGACCAATCGTTATGTCGAGGTGGTGAAGTTCGACCCCGCGACCGAGGCCGCGCCACAGGCCTATGTCGATGTGGCGTCAGAGCCGGATATGCGCTTTCGCGTGACCTTGGCCGAAGGCGTGACCAGCTTTCAGGTGGTGGAGGAGCTGAAGCGCGCCGATTTCCTGACCGGCGAAGTGACCGAAGTGCCGCCCGAGGGTTCCCTGGCGCCAGACAGCTATGAGGTGGAAAAGGGGTCTGAACGGGCCGCGCTGATTGCGCGGATGACCGAGGCGCAGACGCGCATTCTGGCGCAGCTTTGGGCCGAAAGGGCACCGGACCTGCCCTATGACACACCGGAAGAGGCCTTGATCATGGCTTCCATCGTGGAAAAGGAAACCGGGGTGGCGGATGAACGCCCGCAGGTGGCCAGTGTTTTCATCAACCGACTGGAGCGCGGGATGCGGTTGCAGACCGATCCGACGGTAATTTACGGGATCACGCTGGGGCAGGGGGTACTTGGCCGCGGCCTTCGGCAAAGCGAATTGCGCCGCGAGACGCCCTATAACACCTATGTCATCGACGGCCTGCCACCGACGCCAATTGCCAACCCGGGGGCGCTGAGTATCCGTGCGGCACTGAACCCCGACAAGACCGATTATGTGTTCTTTGTGGCCGACGGGACGGGCGGGCACGCCTTTGCGGTGACGCTGGAAGAGCATAACCGCAACGTTGCCCGCTGGCGCGAGATCGAACGCCAACAGGGGCAGGAAAACGCGACGGGTGTGCAGGGCGAATGACCGGCGACGCCTTTCGGATGGTTAAGCAAAGGTAAAGGTTGCGCACGGCAAGCCTTTGATCGCGTTGAATTTTTCTCTTGACCCGGCGCCCGGTCCGATGTAGTGATTGTGACATGCTAGAAGAAGTGTCGGAAGCGGCGGGGCCAGCCCCTTGCCGCTTTTTCCATTTCTGCTCGTCCGGAGGGACAACGCGGCGGGTGTGGCAGCAGCATGAACATGAATATGACCTCGACGAACATCGCGGAACAGTCGGCGCTTCAGATTCTGGAGGAGGCTTCGGCCCTCTACCGGGAGGCGGCGGTTGAGCTTTTCTCTGCGGTGAAGGTGGCAAAACAGGGGCAGTTTGAGGGGGCAAAGGCCGCGGCGCAGGCGGCCAAAGACCTGAAGACGGCGCTTGATTGGGTGATGGACGAAAGGAACCGCCTTGAAAAATTCCGCAGAACAGCTGCCGGGGCCGTCGGGGCAACGGAGCTTGACCTTGGAGCCGCGCGCGATGAGATCGGGCGCCGCCTGGCTTGCCTCCGCGACGCAGGAGGCCGTTGACGGGTTTCTGGAGGGTCTGTCGGATGAAGCCCTGCTGGCCCTGCCGTGGATCTTCGAATTCTGGGCCTTGCCGCATCAGCTGGCGCCCGACGGGGCGTGGAAGACCTGGGTGATCCTGGGTGGGCGCGGTGCGGGCAAGACGCGGGCGGGTGCGGAATGGGTGCGCGGGCAGGTGGAAGGGAGCCGGCCCGGAGATCCGGGCCGGGCGCGCCGGGTGGCGCTGGTGGGCGAGACGCAGGACCAGGTCCGCGAGGTCATGATCTTTGGCGAAAGCGGGATCATGGCCTGTTCGCCGCCCGACCGGCGGCCGGAATGGAACGCCACACGGCGCAGCCTGACATGGCCGAACGGGGCCGTGGCACAGGTCTATTCGGCGCATGATCCGGACAGCCTGCGGGGGCCACAGTTCGATGCCGCCTGGGTGGACGAGCTGGCCAAGTGGAAGCGGGCCGAGGAAACCTGGGACATGTTGCAGTTCGCGCTGCGTCTGGGCCCGAACCCGCAGCAGGTGGTCACGACCACGCCGCAGAATGTGGCGGTGCTGAAGGCGATCATGAAAAACCCCTCTACCGTGATGACCCATGCGCCGACCGAGGCGAACCGGGCCTATCTGGCGGCGACCTTCCTGGAAGAGGTGCAGCGACGCTATGGCGGCAGCCTTCTGGGGGCGCAGGAACTGGAAGGGCGGCTGATCGAGGATGTGGAGGGCGCGCTGTGGACGATGACCATGCTGGAACGGGCACGGGGAAGCGCGCCCGAAAAGCTGGACCGGATCGTGGTTGCCGTCGACCCACCGGTCAGCGGCAAGGAAACCTCGGACGAATGTGGGATCGTGGTCTTTGGGGTTACGACCGACGGCCCGCCGCGCGATTGGCGCGGGGTGGTGCTGGAGGATGCCTCTATCCGCGGGTCGGCGATGGACTGGGCGCAGGCGGCGCTGGACGCCTTCCATCGGCACGGCGCCGACCGGCTGGTGGCCGAGGTCAATCAGGGCGGCGATCTGGTGGAGGCGATGGTGCGGCAGGTGGACCCGATGGTG
>JALQTL010000319.1 GCA_023260935.1 Paracoccaceae bacterium | reverse complement strand
TGGCGCCGTAATCTGGATGCACGACTCTGGCCCCTACATGTTCCTGATCGGCCTTGCAGCCGTGCTTTACGTCATGTTTGCGTGGTGGTCGGAAGTTGTTGCTGAAAGCAATGTCGGCGATCACACACCGGTGGTCCGCATTGGTCTGCGCTACGGCTTCATCATGTTCATCATGTCGGAAGTGATGTTCTTTGCGGCATGGTTCTGGTCGTTCTTCAAGCATGCGATGTACCCGATGGGGCCGCTTTCTCCGGCTGTGGATGGCCAGTGGCCGCCGGCCGGGATCGAGACGTTTGACCCCTGGCACCTGCCGCTGATCAACACGCTGATCCTGCTGTGCTCGGGCGCGGCTGCCACTTGGGCGCACCATGCGCTGGTGCACGAAAACAACCGCAAGGATCTGAAGAACGGGCTGATCCTGGCCATCGTGCTGGGCGTGTTCTTCACCATCCTGCAAGCCTATGAATATAGCCACGCGGCTTTTGGCTTTGCCGGCAACATCTATGGCGCCAACTTCTTCATGGCCACGGGTTTCCACGGCTTCCATGTGATCATCGGCACGATCTTCCTGACCGTTTGCCTGATCCGGGCGATGAAAGGGCATTTCACGCCTGAAAAGCATGTCGGATTTGAAGCTGCCGCTTGGTACTGGCACTTTGTCGACGTGGTCTGGCTGTTCCTGTTCGCATCCATCTACGTCTGGGGTCGGTGATCCTGCGGGGCCTCCCGGCCCCGTGATCCGGTATCGGGGCGCGGGCCACAGGGTCCGCGCCTTTCCTTTTCCCGAGTCTTGCCCGAGGCCTGCATGACACGTCGCATGATCTTTCCGCTTCTGCTTGGCATCGTGGGGGCGGCCATCCTCATCTCTCTGGGGGTCTGGCAGTTGCAGCGCCTCGCATGGAAAGAGGCGATTCTGGCCGATATCTCGGCACGCATCATGGCGCCGGCGGTGGCGCTGCCGGCGGTGCCCGATCCGCAGGATGACCGCTATCTTCCCGTCCAGATGACAGGCGCGTTTACCGGGGACCATCTGGATGTGCTGGTCAGCCGCAAGCAGGTGGGAGCCGGGGTTCGGGTGATCGAGGCGTTTCAGACCAGCGATGGCCGCCGGGTGATGGTGGACCGCGGGTTCCTTCCCGAAGACCGGCGCAGCGCCCCGCGCGACAGCGGGGCGGCCACGGTGGTGGGCAATCTGCACTGGCCCGAAGAGGTGGACGGCTTCACCCCGCCACCCGACGCGCGCACGGGCCTGTGGTTCGCCCGCGACGTGCCGGCGATGGCGCAACAGCTTTCGGCCGAACCGCTGCTGATCGTAGCGCGCGAGCCGACAGGTTCGGGGATTGAACCCATGCCCGTCGATCTGTCAGGCATCCCGAATGATCATCTTGGCTATGCGATCCAGTGGTTCGGCCTTGCCGCCGTGTGGTTGGGGATGACAGCGTATCTTCTGTGGCGTATCAGACGCCGGACGGTTTGAAGGCGAGTCAGAGCATGAAATATATCTCTACCCGTGGTGCCGCGCCCGTTCTGGGCTTTGGCGAGGCCATGATGACAGGGCTTGCCCGGGATGGCGGGCTTTATGTGCCCGAAACCGTGCCAACCTTTTCGGCAGACCAGATTGCCGGTCTTGCCGGGGAAAGCTATGAAGAAATTGCGTTTCGGGTGATGCGCCCCTTCATGGGCGATACCTTTGCCGATGACGAATTCCGTGGACTGATTGCCAAGGCCTATGCCGGCTTCGGCCATGCCGCCCGGGCGCCCCTTGTGCAGCTGGCGCCCAACCATTTTCTGCTGGAACTGTTCCACGGGCCGACGCTGGCCTTCAAGGACTTTGCCATGCAGCTGATCGGCCAGATGATGCAGGCAGCCCTGGCCAAGACGGGTGAGCGTGTCACCATCGTGGGGGCCACCAGCGGCGATACCGGATCGGCGGCGATCGAGGCGTTCCGGGGGCTGGCGAATGTGGATGTGTTCATCCTGTTCCCGCATGGCCGCGTGTCCGAGGTGCAGCGCCGCCAGATGACCACGCCGACCGAGGCGAATGTGCATGCGCTGGCGCTGGATGGCGATTTCGACG
>JALQTL010000272.1 GCA_023260935.1 Paracoccaceae bacterium | reverse complement strand
AAGAACCAAAGCCCAAAGGGACCATTTCACATAGCGCATCGCGGCCTCATGCGTAATTCACCAGATATAGGAGCAGACCGATGGCGATGAAAGGCAGGACGATCACCCCCCACAACAGTTTGCGCCGCAGGCTGCCCTCATAGGCGGCCATGCCTTGCGCAATGAAACCGGCCCGGTCTTCCGCATTGGCGTCCTCGGGCGGGTTGGCATCCCATTCCTTCTCCAGCGCCTCGCGCCGCAGGGACCGCGAATAGATCAGAAGCACCCAATAGGCGACTGCGGAAAACACCGCCCAGAACAGCACCAGGCGCAGAAAACCGATCATCTCCGTCCCCCCCTCACCGTGCCCCAAGGCCCAGTGACCGGGCCCAGATCGCGCGCCGGCCGCGGGTCTGGCCGGTGGCGGTCATCCATCCCCGGCTCTGGTCCGAACAGGGCCTCGCGCGCGCCCTGCTTGTCCACCACATATTCGCGTTGCAGAAAATCCGCCACATATTGCCGCTTGCGGTCTGACCAGCGGGCGTAGCTGGCGTAAAACAGTTCCTTGTGGGTGATGAACATCTGGCGCACATCCATCGGGGCCAGTTCGGACAGCAGCATGTTGACCAGATCGCGGTCCTTTTGCGCGCGGGCCCGCAGGGTATAGAAATAGGCCGGATGTTCGCTGGTGATCCGCGGCCAGGCGCCCCCTGCCTCGATCCAGCGCAGCAAGGCGGCAAGCCCCTGAAACTCCTGCGGCAGGCTGTCGCCCAGCCGATAGGCGATCTTGCGCAATTCGGTGCGCCTTGCGTCGCCGATCTCGATGTTCAGCCGGTCAGCGGCATCGACCAGAATGAAATCCATCTTCTGCCGGATCACCGCCGCCGCATCCATCCCGCGCGCCTGCACGATGGGTTCGACCAACTGGTTACGCTCCATCCAGTCGGCAATCTGGTTACGTTGCGCCAGATCGAAAACGGGCGAAAGCGGCATCGCGCCAAGGCTTTCGCGCGGCAGAACCGAGATCACCGCCGGAAAGGGCACCTCGCGGAAGATGTAGACCCCGCCGAAATGGCTGGTCCAGTAATTCGGCTGCTCGAATGCCATTTCCGGCAGGGTTATCGGCACCCGGGTGACATCGCCGGTCTTCTTGGCCAGCCCGATCATTTCGGCAATCAGCACATCATCGCGCCAGCCGTCCGCTTCGCTGCGGAAACGGTCGATCAGCTTGGCCAGCTTTTCGGCATCGGCCACATGCCCGCCAATCGTGTCGGCCGCAACCGTGATCCGGCGAATATCCAGCAAGCGGGCGGGCGCGGATATGTCATAGACCGAATCCTGCAATTCGCCGGCCACCGCATCGCGCGCGGTCAGCGCGAAAAGCTGGCTTTCATTGGCTTCGATGAATTGCCGGATGATCCCCCGGCTGGTCGAGAATTTGGCATTCAGCAGTGGCGCATGCTTCTGGGCCGTGGTCAGCAGGATGAATTGCCGGTTCGCGCCATTGGGGTTGAGGTAGATGTCATCCCCCAGTTCCGCCCCGATTTCTGGCGAATACCCCGAGATATCGATGTGGAAATCCGCAAGCTGCGTCTCCCGCCCGCACAAATGCTTCATCGCGCGGCGATAGCGTTCGACAAGGGCCGGAGAGGACACCTCGATCAGATTTCCGAACATCAGGCCTTTTTCAATCAACCGCTTCACGGCGCCACCCCAGCCCCTTCTTCTGTTCGAAAATATCCCGGGAGAGCGCCAAAGACGCAGGGGCAGACCCCTCGATCCCTGATGACATTCATCACCCCTTCCCCTCCAGATACCGCCGCTTGGCCTCTTCCTGCCGCCCAAACTCCCGCACCATGTTCTCGATTGCCACCTCGTCTGACTTGTCGGCATAGCGGAACTCTGAATCCGCGTAACGGTTGACCTCCTGGATCACCATCTCGACCGTGATGGGCGTCATCAGGCCCCGGATCATGGCCAGTTTCTCATCGTAAGCTTTGAACAGGAACAGGTCCGGGTTTTCCATCCATTCATCGGGCAGTTCGAAATCCATCGCCCGCACCTTCACCGCGTCGGTGATGTTCTTGATCGCGCGGCCGGTGAAGCGCGCGTCAGCCTCTTGGATGGCTTTCAGATACCGGCCGATCTTGGCGATGGTATCCAGCGGGCCGATCTCGGCCGCGACCTTGTCCCAGACACGCAGCAGCCCCTCTTCCTGCGGGCGGGAATGGCCTTCGAAACTGGCGGCCACCGCTTTCCGGATTTCTTGGGCTGCAAAGAGATCATGGTCGCCCAAGGGGATCTGATGGTTCTTGCCCAGCAAGAGTAACAGGATATCGATGTAATCCGCACGCGTTTGCGGGCCATCCACCAGAAACCGCGCCCCTGCCCTTTGGCGCAGGGCGTCATCCACATTCTCGGGGTAGTTACTGAACATGCCAAAGGTGCAATTGCCGCGCACCACGGTGCCCGCCCCGGCAAAGGCCTGCATGAAAACCGCCGTAACCTCTTGCTGGCCCGCGCTCGACTGGCGGTCGCCGCGTTTGCCCGCGACCTGATCGATATCGTCGATCGTACCAAAGCCGATCACACCGGGATCGATGATATTTTCGATAAAGGCCTTGGCGTTCTGCCCCGACTTTCCTTGATAGCTGTCGATCTGGTCGATGGAAAAGTTCTGGTATCGGAAAGGATAGCCCGCCGCCTTGCAGTAATCGTTCAAAAGCCCCGCCATCATCTGAATCAGCGTGGTCTTGCCGGTGCCCGGCTTGCCATCGCCCATGAAGGTAAAGATGAAGCCGCCCAGTTCGGCAAAGGGGTTCAGCTTGCGGTCAAAATCATAGGCCATCAGCATCTTGGCCAGTTTCATCGACTGGTATTTGGCGATGTGGTTGCCCACCACCTCATGCGGTTTCTTGAACTGCATGGCGATCTGTCCGCCCTTGGCGGTGCGGGCGGGCTTGAAGCCGGATAGCGTCAGCCCATCTGCCTC
>JALQTL010000259.1 GCA_023260935.1 Paracoccaceae bacterium | reverse complement strand
GTGCTGGAGGCGCTGCGGTGACGCGCGCGCCGGGCCTTAGGGGGCAAGCGTCATGATCCTTGGGATTGGCACCGATCTTGCAAATATCGACCGCATCGCCGGCGTGCTGGAACGGCATGGCGACAGGTTCCGCAACCGCGTCTTTACCGAGCGTGAGCAGCGCAAGGCCGAAGGGCGCCCCCGCGCGATTGCCGCCACCTATGCCAAGCGCTGGGCTGCGAAAGAGGCCTGCTCGAAGGCGCTGGGCACAGGTTTGCGGATGGGCATCGCCTGGAAGGACATGGCCGTCAGCAACCTGCACGGCGGCCAGCCGGTGATGCATGTCACGGGATGGGCGGCAGAACGCCTGCGCCAGATGACCCCCGAGGGGCACGAGGCGGTGATCCACGTCACCCTGACTGACGACTACCCCTGGGCGCAGGCCTTCGTGGTGATCGAGGCACGCCCCCTTTCGGGTCCGCCCATCCCGAAACGGTGAGGTAGGCTCGCTTGACTCAAGGCCCCTGCGGGCGCATGAAGCGCGCGATCAAAAGGGGCGGCAAAGGGCAGATCATGGCAAGCAAGACCAAGACCGAAGGCGGGATCGTTGAGACGATCAAGACGATCGTTTATGCCCTGCTGATTGCGGGTGTCTTTCGCACACTGTTCTTTCAGCCGTTCTGGATCCCTTCGGGCAGCATGAAGGATACGCTGCTGATTGGCGATTTCCTCTTTGTCAACAAGATGGCCTACGGCTATTCGCGCTATTCCTGCCCCTTCGGCCTGTGCCCCTTTGAAGGCCGGCTTCTGTTCAGTGAACCCCAGCGCGGCGATGTGGTCGTATTCCGCCATCCGGTGAACGGGTCGGATTTCATCAAGCGGCTGATCGGGTTGCCGGGGGATACCGTGCAGATGAAGAACGGTATCCTGTATCTGAACGGGACGGAGGTGCCGCAGCAGCCCGATGGCGTGTTCGAAGAGGTCTATGAACAGCAGGGGCCCATGCGCAACCTGCCGCGCTGTGAAAATGGCCCCGTCGGTCAGGGGGATATCTGCAAGAAATCGCGTGCTCGGGAAACCCTGCCCGGTGGCCGCACGCATGATGTGCTGAACATCGATGTGAACGGCTATGGCGATAACACCGATGTCTTCACCGTGCCGGAAGGCCATTACTTCTTCATGGGCGACAACCGTGATAACAGCCAGGACAGCCGCTATGCGCAGGCCGTGGGTGGCGTGGGCTTCGTGCCTGCCGACTATCTGATCGGGCGCGCGGACCGGATCATGTTCTCGTCGGCGGGCCGGTCGATGCTGTTTTTCTGGACCTGGCGGTCTGACCGCTTCTTCAAGGCGGTGGAATGATCCGGGGATGAAACTGGCGGCGGATCTGAAGGCCTTTGAGGCACGCATCGGGCACAAGTTCCGGCGCAGCGAACTTCTGATCCGTGCGGTGACCCATTCGTCCATCGGGTCAGCGACGCGGCCCGACAACCAGCGCCTTGAATTTCTGGGCGACCGGGTGCTGGGCCTTGTCATGGCCGAGGCGATGCTGGCGGCCGACCGGCAGGCGACGGAAGGCCAGCTTGCCCCGCGTTTCAACGCACTTGTGCGTAAGGAAACCTGCGCCGAGGTGGCGCGGGAAGTGGGCCTTGGCGATGTGCTGAAACTGGGCCGGTCGGAAATGCTGACCGGCGGGCGGCGGAAAGAAACCTTGCTGGGCGACGCGATGGAGGCCCTGATTGCCGCCGTCTATCTGGATGGCGGGTTCGAGGCGGCAAAGGCCTTTGTCCTTCGTCTGTGGGGTGACCGCGTGAACGAGGCCGAGGCCCGCGTCTATAACCCCAAATCCGCGCTTCAGGAAAAAACCCAAGGCCTTGGCCTTGGCCTGCCCGTCTATGTGGAGGTGGGCCGCAGCGGCCCCGACCATCAGCCCGTCTTTACCATCGAGGTGCGGCTGGAAAATGGCATGACAGCCCGCGCACAGGCCGCCGGCAAGCGCGCCGCCGAAACCGCCGCCGCCGAAGCCGCGCTGGCGTTGCTGGGATCATCCTGACGGGTCCGATCTTGCGGGGGGTGGCATGCGCCCATTCTGGCGTGCGTCTGCGCGCCACAGCTTGCGCCGGGCATCGGCTGGTTCCAGATGGCGATAGGCACCGCCAGAGTATTTCTTCCAGTCGATCGCCATACCTGCCCGCACCATTTCGGCCGAAAGGTCGCGGCCATCGGGCAGAAAGCAAGTCGCCACGATCCGGCCGTGGTGATCATCGGCCTGAACGACCGCGCGCACCTCACTGTCCCGGGTCAGCCGATACAGGGCCCATTTCGCGGGCTTGCCATAGGGGTGATCCATTTCCGGGGCATCGATGCCGAAAAGGCGGATGTTCTTGCCTGCGATCGTGATGGTGTCACCATCCACCACATAGCACTTCCCCCGGATTTCGGCCTGCCCGGGCGCCGGCACCTGCGGGGTGGCCTCTGGCGCGGGCGTGAGGGCCGGGACACAGGCATCATCCGGCCGGGCGGGCGGGGACAGGATCTGCGGAGGCTTCGGGATCGGTACCCTCGATTCCCGCTTTCGCCGAACCCTGCGGGATGGGAAGAACAAGCGCAGGATCCGTAGTAAGAGTCGCATCATGTCTCGGTATTGCCAGAATCGCCAAGCCATACCCTTGCGCGGCAAAATCGGCTGAAACATGGCAATCCGTTGCGCTCCTCTGGCAAAGAGGTGCCGTTTCCAGTAACGGAAATGGAAGATTGAATGAGGATCGAATGACCGAAACCACACGCGCGGGCTTTGTGGCCCTGATCGGCGAACCGAATGCGGGCAAGTCCACCCTGTTGAACCGGATGGTCGGGGCAAAGGTGTCGATCGTCACCCACAAGGTCCAGACGACCCGTGCGCGCATCCGGGGCGTGGCGATGGAAGGGCAAAGCCAGATCGTCTTTGTCGATACGCCGGGCCTATTTCGCCCGCGCCGCCGGCTGGACCGGGCCATGGTCAAGGCCGCCTGGGGCGGAGCCGCCGACGCCGATATCGTCGTCTTGCTGATCGAGGCGCACCGGGGCCTTACCGAAGGCGTGCAGGCCATCATCGACCGCATCGCCGAGGAGATGCCCAAGGGCAAGCCCGTTGCTCTGGCCATCAACAAGATCGACCGCGTGAAGGCCGAGGTGCTGTTGGCGCTGGCCCAGAAGATGAATGATGCCTTCCCCTTCGCCAAGACCTTCATGATCTCGGCCGAGCGCGGTTACGGCGTCGAAGACCTGCGCGAATGGCTGGCCGACCAGCTTCCCGAAGGCCCGTGGTATTACCCCGAGGATCAGATTGCCGATCTGCCGATGCGCCAGATTGCCGCCGAGATCACGCGCGAGAAACTGACGCTGCGCCTGCATGAGGAGCTGCCCTATCAGCTGACCGTCGAGACCGAGAAATGGGAGGATCGCACCGATGGTTCTACCCGCATCGACCAGTTGATCTATGTCGCGCGCGATGGCCACAAGGGCATCATCCTTGGCAAGGGTGGCGAGACAATCAAGGCGATCTCCAAGGCTGCCCGCGCCGATATGGCCGAGTTTCTG
>JALQTL010000231.1 GCA_023260935.1 Paracoccaceae bacterium | reverse complement strand
TTCGTCCTCGATCAGCTCGGCTTCGTGGTGATGCGGGGTCCAGCGGTCATCGACGGTCAGATAGACCACATCGCCTTCGCGCAGGCGGTTGGCGGTAACGACCTTGGGGGTGAACTGGCGGCTCATGCGCGGGCCTCTTTCAATGCGGGAAGTGCTTTGGCGGCCTGCCGGGGGGCAAGGCCGAACAGGATGACGGCGGGGCCGGGGCAGGCGGCCACGGTTTCGGGCAGGGTGGCAAGGGTAGCCGCCAGAATGCGCTGGTCGGGCCGGCTGACGTTTTCCACCACCGCCACCGGGGTTGCGCCATCCGCGCCATGCATCAGCAGGCGGCCCTGAATGAAGCGGGAGGATTTCTTGCCCATGTAGATTGCCGCCACCTCGCCCTTGCGGGAAAGGCCGCGCCAATCCTGTTCGGCAAAGCCGGCCATGTCATGCCCGGTCAGAATGCGCAGGCTGGCGTTGCGGCCACGCCGGGTCAGGCTTTGGCCGATGCTGGCCGCGGCCACGGCGGCCGAGGTCAGGCCCGGCAGGATGCGAAAGGAAAGACCTGCCGCCTCCAGTGCCTCCATCTCTTCATCGAGGCGCCCGAAAATGCCGCAATCGCCGCCCTTCAGCCGCACCACGCGCCGCCCGGTCTGGGCGTGGGCCACCAGCGTGGCATTGATGCTGGTCTGGCTGACCGAAGGGCCGAAGCCTTCCTTGCCCACATCCACCCGCGTGACCCCGGCCGGGATCAGCGCCAGCACCTCTTCGCCCACAAGGCGGTCATGGATCACCACCTCGGCGCCCTGAAGGCAGCGCAGGGCGCCCAGCGTCAGATGTTCGGCAGCACCCGGGCCCGCCCCCACAAAGGTGACGGCCGGATGATCGGGCGAATGGATCGGCAGGTTGGACAGGCTGGACATGGCTACCCCGGTTTTCTGCCCTGCAATATAGGATATTTTCCCGCGCTTCGGCCATGGCCCCTTGCAGATAAGGACGATTGTTCTAATGTGCGGGGCAAGGAAAGCGATCATTCCGCAAAGCGGGGGAATTCACGAATGGCGGCCCAACTGGACGATCTGGATCGGAAAATCCTTGCCGAGCTTCAGGCCGATGCCAGCCAGTCGCTGGATGAAATCGCCCGCAAGGTGGGAAGTTCCAAAACCCCGGTCTGGAACCGCATCCGCAAGATGAAGGAACAGGGCGTCATCACCCGCCAGACCGCCATTCTGGATGCCGAGGCGCTGGGGCTGGAGGCCTGTTTCTTCGTGCTGATCCGCACCAGCGAGCATGAGGCCGAATGGCAACGGAAGTTCCTGAAAACCCTGAAGGAACGCCCCGAGGTGCTGGAGGCGCACCGCCTTGCCGGTGATATCGATTACATCCTGAAAGTGCGGGTCAGGAACGCGCGGGCTTATGACACCTTCTATCAGGCGCTGATTTCGGAGGTGAAGATCTACAACGTGACCGCGCTGCTGAGCATGGAAGAGATCAAGTCCACCACCGTCCTGCCGCTTTAGCGCGCAAGGGGCTGCGGATCAGGCCGAAACGATCAGCCTTTCCAGACCGTGAAAATGATAGAGGTCAGCGTATCGGGGGCGCTCTTTCAGCGCCAGGCCCGGCAGGCGCTGGAACAGGATCGGCAAGGCCGTCTGAAGTTCCAGCCGGGCCAGCGGCGCGCCAACGCAGAAATGCAGCCCCGCGCCAAAGGTCAGGTGCGGCTTTGCCGGACGGGTGGGCAGGAACTTGCCGGGCCTGTCCCAGGCCCCCGGATCACGGTTCGCGGCCGCCAGCAAAAGGCCGACCCTGTCGCCCCGCTGAAAGCGGTGCCCCATCACCTCTACCTCTTCATAGGCCCAGCGGGTGAACATGTGCAGCGACGGATCGACCCGCAGGATTTCCTCTATCGTGCCCTCTACCCGGTCAGGCGCCAGAAAGTCGGGTGGGGTGCGCGTTTCAAGCAGCAGCTTCACCCCGTTGCCGATGGTATGCACGGTTGCTTCGTGGCCGGCGTTCAGCAGCAGGATGCAGGTCGTGATCAGCTCATCGGTGGAAAGCCGTTCGCCCTCCATTTCCGCCGCGATAAGCTGGGTGATCAGATCATCGGCCGGTCGCGCCCGGCGCTCCTTCACATAGCCGCGCAGGAAATCGGCGAAAGCTGCGGCGGCGGTGGCGGCGTCATCCTCCATCGCGCGGGTCCGTCGGGCCTGATACATGCCCACCATCGCATTCGACCACGCCAGAAGCTGATCGGCCATGGTCTCTGGCACGCCCAGAAGCCGCGCGATGATGATGACCGGCAGGGGGCGCGCGAAGGTGTCGATCAGATCAAAGGCCTCGCCCGCCGGCATCCGGTCGATCAACTGATGGCTCAGCGCCGCCACCTCGGGCTGCATCGCCCCGATCCGGCGCGAGGTGAAGGCACGCAGCACCAGGCTGCGCAGGCGCGTATGGCGGGGCGGCTCCAGCTCCAGCATCGAATGGGCCTCGACCGCATAGAAGGGGGCGGTGTGCGGGGCCACGGGCTGCGCCAGTTCGGGGGGCACCTCGCGGCCAAAGCGGCGGTCGCGGAAGATGGCGTTGCAGGCACTGGCCGAAGGGGTGCAGACCAGATCATAGTCGGCCCAGTGAAAGAACGGACCCAAGGCACGGGCGGTTTCATAGAAAGGATAGGGGTTCTGCACGAACCGCCGGTCTGTCGGGGATTGGTTCAGGCTTTGCATGGCTCCGTGTTAGCCCCGCCGCCCCGGCAGGCGCAAGATGCCTTGCGCCACCATCACCCCCAGTGCCACAACCAGCGCGCCAAGCGCCTGACGGCTATCCCAGCTTCCCCCCATCGCGAACAGGATCAGCATCACATAGAAGGGTGCCGCGTTGATGTGCAGGGCCGCCAGTCCGATGCCAAGGCTGCCCACCGAAAAGATCCACAGGATCTGGCTGACCCCCATCCCCAGAACGGCATAGGTCAGCAGCGCCGCCCCCTCGCGAAGCCCAAGCGCGGCCCAATCGGGCCCCGGCGCCCCGGCAAGGGCAGAGAGGGCAGCAATGACCCCGGTGGCGATGCCCGCCCCCGCCAGCGTTACGGCCGTTCGCCCTAGCGGCGTCAGCCCCGGCAATCCCGTCACGCTGAACCGCGACCCCAGCGTGAAGACGATCACCGACCCAAGGCACAGGGCCGCCCCGATCCCCAGATCCAGCCCAAGCCCCGGTCCCGACATCGCAAGAATGCCGCCCAGAAGGCTCAGCACCACGCCCAGCACCAGCGCAAGGGTCAGCCGGCGCCCGTCAAAGATCACCTCCAGCGCAAGGCCCACCACCGGCAGGGCGGCCGAAATGATCGCCACCGTCACCGCATCGGTGCGTGCCTGTCCAACGATCAGCAGGAAAGAGCCCAGCCCGATCAGGCTGCCGATCCCAAGGCCACGAAGCCATGAAACCCGCGCCAGCACCCCGGCCCCTTCGATCGCAACCCAGACCATCAGCACCGCAAGCGCGGCAAGCCCCATCCGTGCCGCCGTCAGCGGCACGGGCGGCACATGAGGTATCAGCAGATCGGCGGCCGGCAGACCAGCGGCCCAGACGAACATCGACAGAGAACAGATCAGATTGGCCTGCACCAGCGGCGCAGTCGGGCGGATGGCATGGGTCATGCCTTCCCCTTGCCGCAACATGGCCAGGCGCGCTGTTCCAGCGGCGACCCCGCGATGCCGCGTTCCGGCCTTTGCCTCGGGGTCAGCCCGCGGCGGAAAGGGCGGCCACAATGGCCCCGAAATCCGCCGCCTTCAGGCTGGCCCCGCCCACCAGCGCCCCGTCAACATCCGGCACGGCAAAGATCTCTGCCGCATTCGACGGCTTCACCGACCCGCCATAAAGCAGCCGCACCCCGGCGGCTTCGGCCCCGATCCTTGCTGACAGACGGTTGCGGATAAAGCGGTGCACCTCGGCAATCTCGTCCAGCGTCGGCGTGCGTCCGGTGCCTATGGCCCAGACCGGTTCATAGGCAATCACCGTATTCGCGGCGGTTGCCGCGTCGGGAACAGACCCGTCAAGCTGCGCGCCAATCACCGCCAGCGTGCGGCCGGCGTCACGCTCTGCCTCGGTTTCGCCGATGCAGATCACCGCCACCAGACCGGCCCCCCAGGCCGAGATTGCCTTGGCCGCCACCCCGGCATCTGTTTCACCGTGATCCGTTCGCCGTTCGGAATGGCCAAGGATCACATGGCTGGCCCCGGCATCCTTCAGCATCGGGGCCGAAATATCGCCCGTATGCGCGCCCGAAGCCGCCGCATGGCAATCCTGCCCGCCGATGGCCACCGCCGATCCCGCAGCGTGCCGCACGGCTTCGGAAATCAGCGTCGCCGGCGGGCACAACAGCATGTCGCAGGCCGGTGCGGGATGCGCGGCAATCAGGGCCCCGATTTCGGCCAGCGATGCCGAGGTTCCGTTCATCTTCCAGTTTCCGGCGGCAAGTTTGCGCATGTTTCCTCCAAACATTCTGCGTCATGGCTAACCTGATCGGCCGTCAAGGAAAAGACCTTCGGCCTTCGCCTGCGTCAAATATACCCGCCAGAGGCGACACAGAAAAAATGCTGCAGGGCCACAGGCCGCGCCGCGCCATATTCCTGGTGCTAAAAGCCGCTCAAAGAGCATCGCCCCCTTCAGGCGGCGGGGGCGTCCTTGAACTTGATCGACTCGCCGCAGCCACAGGCCTCGGCCACATTCGGGTTGCGGAACTTGAAACCTGCATGAAGCAGGTCCGTCTCGTAGTCGATTTCTGTGCCGATCAGGAACATCTGCGCCATCGGGGCAATCAGCACCCGCGCGCCATCCTGTTCCACCACCTCGTCCAGCGGGTTCACTTCGGTCACATAATCCATGGTATATTCCATGCCCGCGCAACCGCCCTTTTTCACGCCGATGCGCAGCCCCTTGGCGCCATCGCGGGCCATCAGCCGCGCGATCTGGCGCGTGGCAGCGGGGGTCAGGGTGACGGCGGCCTTGCCAGGAATGCCAAACATGCGAAAAACCTCCGTTCAGGAGTCAAGATTTAGGGCATCGGGCGCGAAATTCCAAGCACTTGCCGCCCGGAACTTCCAGAATGCAGGGTTTTCTGCCCCCGCCAGCGCGTTGGCACGGGGCAGGGGCGTTACATGAAGCCCAGTTCCAGCCGGGCCTCGTCGCTCATCATGTCCATGCCCCAAGGCGGATCGAAGGTCATGTGAACGTCAACCTGCTTCACCCCCGGCAGGGGTTCCACCGCATCGGCCACCCATCCCGGCATCTCGCCCGCCACGGGGCAGCCGGGGGCGGTCAGCGTCATGGTGATGTCTACCGCGTTCTCCGGGGTAATCTCGATCGTGTAGACCAGGCCCAGATCGTAGATGTTCACCGGGATTTCGGGGTCGAACACCGTGCGGCAGGCCTCGACCACCTGTTCATACAGCGGGTGATCGGTGGTAGAGGGCTTGATCAGCGGCGCGCCCTCGACTTTGGCTTCGGTGTCCATCACGACCTCATCGGTTTGTTGACCGATTATATAGGGAAAGCCAGCGGCCGCGTCCAGACCGACTCCGTTGGCGGAAGATCACGGCAGCCCAATGTCCGGTCAGTCGCGCCCCGGTCGGGCTTCGGGCAGGCTGATGCGGGCCACCTGTTCGGCAATCGGGTCCATCGACAGCGGATGCAACTCTGCCCGGTGATCGGCCGGATCGCCGATATCCACCCAACGCCCCCCCTTGTAAATCTCCAGCGCCGAGAAGCCTGCCTTGTATCCCATCTTGCGGCTGCCCGGCACCCAGTAGCCCAGATAGACATACGGAAGGCCCGCCTCGCGTGCGATGGCGATATGGTCAAGGATCACATAGGTGCCCAGCGACAGGTCAGACAGGTCGGGGTCGTAAAAGCTGTAGACCATGCTAAGCCCGTCATCGAAAACATCCGTCAGGCAGACGCCGGCCAGCGGGCGGCCACGCTCGCCCTCTTGTGGCGGGCGGGTGTATTCGATGACCCGGCTCTTGATCGGGGTTTCCTCGATCATTGCCGCGAATTCGAAGATATCCATGTCGGCCATGCCGCCATCGGCGTGGCGGGCGTCAAGATAGCGGCGGAACAGGCTGAACTGGTCTTCGGTGGCCCAAGGGCTGGTCGCATTGCGGCGCAAGCCTGTCGTGCGGGCCATGATCCGCCGCTGCGTGCGGTTCGGCTTGAAGTCGGACACTCGGATGCGCGCCGACAGGCAGGCCGAGCATTCCGCACAAGAGGGGCGATAGAGCACGTTCTGGCTGCGCCGGAAGCCCTGCTTCGACAGGGTGTCGTTCAGTTTCTGTGCATGCTCTCCCTGTAGCGCCGTGAACAGTTTGCGCTCCATCCTCCCGTCCAGATAGGGGCAGGGCTGGGGGGCGGTCACATAAAACTGGGGCGCGATGGGAAGCGTGTGGCGCATGGGTCCGGGCCGTGTTCAAACAGCCCTGACGTTAGCAAGCGCCGCGCCATCCGCCAAGAACGGAAATGACGCGGCGCGCGTTTCGCTTGCAGAACCGGCCGTCAGCGCTGCGCGGGGCTGTTGATGGCCACCGTGCCCAGCACATGATCGGTAAGCCCCTGACCGCGGGACGAAATCATCATAAGGCCAACGGAAAGGATCTGCGGCAGCATGAAGGCCATCGACAACGAATAGCCCACCGTCCAGATCAGCGCCGTTCCCGCATCGAACCGCTGGCCTTGCCGATCCAGAAACTCGATGTTCATCAGCCGCATCCCCCAGGTGGCCGACCTGCCGGTCAGCGTGACCCAGCGATAGACAAAGCCCACCGTCAGGAACAGCACCGGCAGGAAGAATAGCGCGGTGAAGGCGGTGAAGGGCACGATCAGCGCCGTCAGGATGCCGATCAGCACCAGATCGAAGATCCAGGCCAGCAGGCGCTTTGTCAGCACCCCTTCGTAAAAACCGGCATGGCGTTCAGGGTCCGGGGTCATCTGGACGTCAGTATAGGTCATGGCGACAGTCCTTGGCAAAGGGGAAGGGCGGCCCGCATCCGGGCCGCCGCGAAAGGGGGGATCAGTAGGCGCCCGGGGCAGGCGCGTCCGGCGAAGGCTTCACGCCCTTGGCACGGTCTTCCATGAAGGCGTCGAATTCAGACTTGTCCTTGGCCTCTCGCAGGCGCTGAAGGAAGGCTTCGAAGGCCTCTTGTTCTTCTTCCAGCCGACGCAGGGTTTCCGCGCGGTAGGCATCGAAGGCACTGTTGCCCGAAGGGCGCCCCACCGAAGGCATCGCCCAGGCACGGGCTTGGCGGCGAGAGGTGCAGGTTCCGAACATGTTTTTGCTCCAGCGATTGGTGGCAGTGATGTAGAAGACAAGGAACAGGCCGACCGGCCATGCGAAGATGAAGCCAAGAACCGTGGCCGCGATCCAGGCCCCGCGCCCCTTGCGGTCAAGCCAGGCCTCCACGGCGCGCAGTCGGTCCACGATCCCGCCCAGCAATCCGCCGGTTTCCCGAACCGGTGTCTGGGCAGTTGCAGGATAGGTCGTCATGGCGGTCCTCCGTTCAGGGGTTGATGTAAATGCCGTTCACATTGATCAAGATGGGAGGGGTGCGGGCAGGGTGCAAGAGGGTATGTAAAGAATATTTACATCAACCCATCACCCGCCCTGAAGGCACTTCCGCCGCCCGGCCGATGCCCTTGGCTGGGTTCAGTGAAGATGGGTAAGGCAGAGGGGCCTGATCTTCAGTGCCCTGTCCTTTCCAGGAAGATCCTCGGGTGGGGGGAGGAGCGTTCGCGACGACGGGGGCGACAGCCCTTTCTGCGGGTGCCGATCCTTTCGTGCCTTGGCACGGGGCATGGATTGACCGCGCCCCGGGCTTGGGGTCATCTGGCGGCATGATGACCGATTTCCGCAGCCGCCTGACGCGCCACCCCATTCCCTTTGATCCTGCCCCGGCCGCGGAAGCGCGCGAAGGCTTTGCCGACCTTGGCGCCGATGTCGCCGGGCTCATTGCAGGCACCGCCGGGTGCAGCCCCTTTCTGAAGGGCCTGATCTGGCGCGAGGCCGATTGGCTGCGCAGGGCCCTTTCCGGGCCGCCCGAAGCGGCGCTGGAAACCGAGCTGGCCGGCCTTTCCGACCTGCCGCTGGATGCCCTTGGGGCCGGGCTGCGGGTGGCAAAGCGGCGCGTGGCCTTGCTGACGGCTCTGGCCGATCTGGGCGGGGTGTGGCCGCTGGAACAGGTGACGGGCGCGCTGACCCTGCTGGCCGACCGGGCGGTAGACCTGTCGATGAAAAAGCTGGTGGCCGAAGAGATTCGCCGCGGCAAGTTGCCCGGCCAGACCCCCGAGGATGCCGGAACCGCCGCCGGCATGGTGGCGCTGGCCATGGGCAAGATGGGGGCAGGGGAGCTCAACTATTCCTCTGACATCGATCTGATCTGCCTGTTCGACGAAACCCGCTATCCGGGCGACGAGCAGGAGGCGCGCGCCGCCTTCATCCGCGTCACGCGCAAGATGACGGCCCTGCTGCAAGACCCCACCGCCGAAGGCTATGTGTTTCGCACCGATCTGCGCCTGCGCCCCGATGCCAGTGTTACGCCGGTCTGCCTGTCGATGGCGGCGGCCGAGGCCTATTACGAAAGCGTCGGTCGCACCTGGGAACGCGCGGCCTATATCAAGGCGCGGCCCTGTGGTGGCGATCTGGCGGCGGGAGAGCGCTTTCTGAAGACCCTGACGCCCTTTGTCTGGCGCAAGCATCTGGATTTCGCGGCCATTCAGGATGCCCATGACATGCGGCTGCGCATCCGTGACCACCGCGGCCTGCACGGCCCGATCACGGTCGAAGGGCATAACATGAAGCTGGGCGCGGGCGGCATCCGCGAGATCGAGTTCTTTACCCAGACCCGGCAACTGATCGCCGGCGGGCGCGATCCCGAATTGCGCGACCGCACCACGGTGGGCGGTCTGGCCGTTCTGGCGGCAAAGGGCTGGATCCCGCCCGAGGTGGCGGCCGAGTTGACCACGCTTTACCGCGCGCACCGCGAGGTGGAGCACCGGCTTCAAATGGTGAATGACGGCCAGACCCACGATCTGCCGACAACCGCCATCTCGATCGTTGTGTTCTCGTCAGTCAGTAATCACGCCGAAGTCGGCAGCCCCGAGTTCGTGCAACTTGCTCTCACCATGACCTTCCTCGCCGGCGCCTATCAATTTGGTTTTGGATTAGTTCGTCTTGGCGCTCTGGTTAACTTTGTTTCACATACTGTAGTGGTTGGCTTTACCGCAGGCGCAGCTTTACTGATCGCCACAAGTCAGATGAAAAACGTGCTTGGCATACAAATCCCCAAGGGCGAATCCTTTATACATACCTGGTACGACGTTTGGCTGGGACTACCGAACATTCAAATCAATGTTGTGATTATTGCGCTTGCTACCTTGATTATTGCCCTTGCATCTAAGAAGTTCATGCCTA
>JALQTL010000084.1 GCA_023260935.1 Paracoccaceae bacterium | reverse complement strand
GGCCCCGCGCCAGAGCTTCCGGTGGAAAAGGACAGCAGCGCCACCCGCGCCTCCCCCAGCAGGGCGTTGGCCGATGCGGCCGAGGCGCGGGCGATGGCTGCCAGCCCGGCGGCATCGGGGGCAAGGTTCACCGCACAATCGGCCCAGATCATTTCCCGCCCGTCGGCAAGGCGCATCAGAAAGAAGGACGATGGCAGGCTGACCCCTTCGGCCAGGCCGATGGCCAGCCCCGCCGCCTCGATCACACGGCGGGTGGGGCTGTCGGCACCGGCAACCATCGCCTCGGCCTCGCCCGCCGCCACCATCGCCGCAGCGCGGATCAGCGGCTTTTCCAGCATCTTGCGCGCCAGCCCCTCTTTCATCCCGCGGGCTGCCATCAGCGCCGCCACCTGCGCCTCGCTGACCGGCGCAAGCGGCAGGGGCGTGGCCAGCCCTTCGCCCGCCAGCCGCGCCATCGCCTCGGCCACGCGCGGCTCTTGCGCTTCGGGAAAGACGACGCGCGCCTTCAGCGTGGCGGCCTTGGCCCTTGCGCGATCCAGAACTGACATTCCTACCCCCATTGACGGTGACGAAAGGCTAAGCGCATGAGCGACGACATCAAGATCAATCGCGGTCTGAAGGGCGTCTATTTCGAACGGTCCGCGATATCCGATATCGACGGCGGCGCCGGCAAGCTGACCTATCGCGGCTATTCCATCCATGACCTTGCCACGCAGGCCAGTTTCGAGGAGGTGGCCCATCTGATCATGCTGGGTGAGCTGCCCGACAGGTCCGAACTGGCCGCTTTCAAAGCGCGGCTGGCTGCGGCCCGCGTGTTGCCGCCCGAGATTGCGGAAATCATCGACCGGATCAAGGCCGGTCACCCGATGGATGTGCTGCGCACCTGTGTCTCGGCGCTTGCCGCGCTGGAGCCGCGTTCGCAGGATGCCAGCGATGAGGGTTTTCTGGAAAATGGCATCCGGCTGACCGCGCAGGTGCCGATGATCGTGGCTGCGCATCATGCGATCCGGTCGGGGCGGGCACCCACGCCTCCTGACCCCGCGCTTGGCCATGCCGCCAACTGGCTGCGCATGCTCAAGGGCGCAAACCCTTCGGCAGATGCCGCAAGGCTGGCGGATGTGGACATGATACTGCACGCCGAACATGGGTCAAACGCCTCCAGCTTCGCGGCACGGGTCACGGTGGGGACAGAGGCGAACCTGCACGGAGCCATCGTTACCGCGCTGTCGACGCTGGCCGGCCCCGCCCATGGCGGAGCAGCCGAAGATGTGATGAAGATGGTGACAGAGATCGGCACCCCCGACCGGGCCGCCGACTATGTAAAGGCAAAGCGTGCGGCGAAAGAGGCCGTAACGGGCTTCGGTCACCGGGTGTATCGTACCGAAGACCCCCGCGCGCGGCACATGCGCGAAGGTGTGCGCAAACTGGGCGAGGAGATGGGCGCCCCGGTCTGGTACGAGATCCTTCAGGCGGTGGTGCAGGCGATGCAGCCCTATGCCCGCCACGGGCTGAACGTTAACGTCGATTTCTATGCCGGCGTCGCCTATCAGCTGCACGGAATTCCGATGGATCTTTATGTGCCGATCTTCGCCATCGGCCGGGTGCCGGGCTGGGTGGCGCAGTGCCGCGAACAGCGGGCCGGGAATATCCTGATCCGTCCGCTGACGCTGTATAACGGCCCCGATGATCGTCCTTTCGTGCCGCTGGATGACCGGTGATGTCGGTTTGGGCTGGTCGACGGCCTTCGAAATTGATACATGATTGATGCAGCTTTGGGAGGGGCAGTATCCATGCATCATCAGGCCTTTGGCAGCAGGCCTTCCATTTTTCTGAAGCGGATGGACTTTGCGGGCCCCACCCGCAACTCTGCCCGCGACCGGGGGGTATACCCGGCAAGAACAGGCGCCCGCAGGGAGGGGCGAGCATGAACCAGCCGCGCATCAATACCTCGCCCCCCGTTTCGGACGAGGTGCGCAAGACCACCTGCTACATGTGCGCCTGCCGCTGCGGGATCAATGTGCATCTGAAATCCGGCAAGGTCAGCTATATCGAAGGCAACCGTGACCACCCGATCAACAAGGGTGTGCTCTGCGCCAAGGGCGCCAGCGGCATCATGCAGGTGACGGCGCCATCACGCCTGCGCGCGCCCCTGAGGCGCGTGGGCCCCCGCGGATCAGGCGCATTTGAAGAGATTTCGTGGGATGAGGCGCTGGAACTGGCAGTGTCCTGGCTAAAGCCGCTGCGCGAGACGGCGCCCGAAAAGCTCGCCTTCTTCACCGGGCGCGATCAGTCGCAATCCTTTACCGGCTGGTGGGCGCAGGCTTTCGGAACGCCGAATTATGCCGCCCATGGCGGGTTCTGTTCGGTCAATATGGCGGCGGCAGGCATCTATACGCTGGGCGGGGCCTTCTGGGAATTCGGTGCCCCCGACTGGGACCGCACGAAGCTGTTCGTGCTGTTTGGCGTGGCCGAAGACCATGATAGCAACCCGATCAAGATCGGGATCGGCAAGCTGTGGTTCATGCCCCATCCTAACGAAAAGATCGGTGACAAAGTA
>JALQTL010000071.1 GCA_023260935.1 Paracoccaceae bacterium | reverse complement strand
CAACGACGACTTCCCGGAAACGGATGTGGCGATTGTGATCGGTTCGAACGACATCGTGAATCCTGCTGCACAGGAAGATCCCAACAGCCCTATCGCCGGCATGCCGGTTCTGGAATGCTGGAAGGCGAAACAGGTGTTCGTGTCCAAGCGCGGGCAGGGAACCGGCTATTCGGGCATCGAGAACCCCTTGTTCTACAAAGAGAACACCCGGATGTTCTATGGCGATGCCAAGAAGTCGCTGGATGCGTTGCTGCCGATGATCGAGTGACGGCCTGACCGTTGCGCCAGCCATCACCCCGGCCCCTTTGGGCCGGGGTGTTTCATTCAGGCCCCGCCGATGATGTGGCAGCTGTCAAAGACCGTGGCTGTTTGCGGCGTGCCATCGCGCGAAACCACATGCGCGGCGAATGTGGGTATCCCCGCGGGAATGACCGTGTCGCGGCGGGCTTCGCTCAGGAAGATGTGCTTTGAAACCTCGGGCGTGATGTCGAACCAGCAGGGATCGTCAAAGGTGCCGGCGTAAAGCCCCACCTTTCCCGGAAACCGTTCGAAGCTGAGCCAGAGCTTTGTGCCGCAGCGGGCGCAGAAATGGACATGGATGATCTTGCCAGACCCTTCCGAGGGCAGGTCAAAGATCTGCGGGCAGCCCGAGACGACCGACAGGTCGCTTTCTTCAAACACCGGCTGGATCATGTAGGCCGCCCCCGTGGCCCTTTGGCAGAACCGGCAGTGGCACATCGTGACGCGGCTGGGGGGTGCGGTCGTGACGTAACGGATGTCGCCGCACAGGCAGCCGCCCGCATGTTCGGTTTTCATTCCTGCCCCCTGATCCGATACGCGCCTTTGGCCGGAAAGGAGTAATGTGCCCTTGGCATTCGGGCAACACCTTTGCGGCATGCCGAAGTATTCCGCCATTTCGCTTTTTCGCGCGGCAGGGCGGCCCTAACTCTTCAGGATCACGCAGCGGAACGCCAAACATGCCCAAGATCACGGACCACCCGCAACGCTATGCCATCGTGAACGAGCTTCACGCGCGGCCCTTTCCGGCGCTGGAGGTGCCGTGCCATGCGGTCTATCTGGCGATCAAGGAACCCGTGGAAGCCGCCAACCGGGACCGGGGGAAGGACAGGGAGCATCTTCTGAACCTGCTGAACCGGCATGGCGGGGCCCATCCCCAGCCCGATGCCACGCATTTTTCGGGCGATATCGGCAAGCATCTCTTGAAATGGGAAAGCCATACCGAATTCGTCACCTACACCGCCTTTGGCAAGGGTGTGTCGCAACGCCCCTTCGATCCGGCAGAGACTGCGGTATTCCCCGAAGACTGGCAGGCCGTGGCCCCGGGCAAGCGGCTGGTGTCGCTGATGATCCGGATCGAAGAGATGCCGGCCTCGGAAGCCGAGGTGCTGGCAAAGCTGGAAGACTGGTTCGTGGGCGAAAGCCTTGCCGTATCGAAGGTGGTGGATGGTGCGGCGGTTGTGGCGGGCGATTTCCGCATTGATCCGGCTGGCAACATGCGTTTTGCCGTTTTCGTGCAACCCGGCACCGGCAGCCGCCGGGTGGGCCGCATCGTTCAGCGCCTGTGCGAGGTGGAAACCTATCGCGCCATGTCGATGCTGGGCTTGGTGCGGGCGCGGGCGCTGACGCAAAAGCTGAACGCGCTGGACCCGCAGCTTTCAGACCTTGTGACGGCGCTGGATACCACGGCGCGCAGCCCGGAAGCGGCGCTGCACGAATTGCTGCAAATCTCGTCCGAGCTGGAAAGCCTGGCGGTGAAATACACCTTCCGCTTCGGGGCCACCGCCGCCTATGAGGCAATCGTGAACCAGCGCATCGCTGTCATGCGCGAACAGCGGCTTCAGGGGCGGCAGACCTTTGGCGAATTCATGATGCGCCGCTATGATCCGGCGATGCGCACGGTGAAATCGGCCGAAAGCCGGCTGAACAGCATGGCCGAACGGGCTGAACGCGCGGCCGAGCTTCTGCGCACACGGGTGGATGTGGAACGCAGCGCCCAGAACCAGAAACTGCTGGAAAGCATGGACAAGCGCGCCGATCTGCAACTGCGGCTTCAGCGCACCGTCGAAGGGCTTTCGGTTGTGGCGATCAGCTATTACGCCGTCAACCTTGCCGCCTATGCCGCCTATCCGCTGACCGAGGCGTTGCATCTTTCCAAGGGGATGGCCACGGCCATTCTGACGCCGCTTGTCATCTTTGGCGTCTGGCTGATGATCCGCCGCGTCCACAATCATCTGGAATAGGAAAGCCCCGCGATTACCCCGCGCAATTCCGCCAGCCCCCGCAACCGCCCGATCAGCGGATAGCCGGGGTGGGTGCCGCGGCCGATATCTTCCAGCAATTCGTGCCCGTGGTCGGGGCGCAGGGGAATGGCGCGGCCTGTCGCGCGTTCCTCCTTCAGAAAGGCCGCGATCACGGCGGGCATGTCGGTATCGCCTTCCAGATGGGCTGCCTCTTCAAAGCTGCCATCGGGGTCTTTGCGCACATTGCGCAGATGGACGAAATGGGTTCGGTGCGCAAAGCGGCTGGCCATGGCGGGCAGGTCATTGGCCGGGTTCGCGCCAAGGCTGCCGGTGCAGAAGGTCAGCCCGTTCGCCGGGCTGTCGACCGCGCCAAGGATAAAGTCGATGTCATCGGCGTCCGATACGATGCGTGGCAGGCCCAGAATATCGCGCGGGGGGTCATCAGGATGCACGCACAGCCGTATGCCAAGGTCTTCGGCCGCGGGAACCACCTCTTGCAGGAAGCGCTTGTAATGATTGCGCAAGGCATCCTGCCCGATCCCGTCATAGCCCTTCAGAGCCGTCTTCAGGCCGGCGATGTCATAGCGGTCATAGGCCCCCGGCAGGCCCGACATGATGGAATGCAGCAGCAGCGTCCTGTCATCCTCGGTCGCCTGCTGGTGCCAGATCGCGGCCTTTTGCAGGGCTTCGGGGGTATAGTCCGCCTCGGCCTCGGGCCGGTTCAGCATGTAAAGCTCGAACGCGGCCATCTTTGATGCCTCGAAACGCAGGCAGGTGCCGCCGCGCGCCACGGGGGCGGCCAGATCGGTGCGGGTCCAGTCCAGTAGCGGCATGAAGTTGTAGCAGATCGTGGTCACGCCTTCGGCAGCCAGATTGGCCATCGATTGCCGGTAATTGGCGAAAAGCCCCGACAGATCGCCCTCGCCGCGCTTGATGCGTTCATGCACCGGCAAGCTTTCCACCACCACCCAGTCAAAGCCGGCGGCACGGATTTCGCCGTTGCGCGCGGCGATGGTCTCCCGCGGCCAGACTTCGCCATAAGGCACCTCGTGCAAGGCGGTAACGATCCCCGTCGCCCCGGTCTGGGCGATCTGGGGCAGGGTGATCTTGTCGAACGGGCCATACCAGCGCCAGCTTTCGATCATGGCAACATCTCCATTGCGGCCAAGACACCCTTGGTGCGCAAGGCATCATAGGCACTGTGCAGCGGGTCCGACAGGGCGGCGGCAAGATCCCGGGGGAATACTTCCGTCAGGGCCAGCAGGGCCGATACCGGATCGGCGCTGGTCGCGGCATCGCGCAGTCGGGCGGCAAGCGGGTCTTTCACCTCGATCGGCCTGCCCGCCAGATCGGTGCCGCTGACATAGATCATCCATGCCGCCACGGCCAGCATCAGGCCCGGACTGGGCCGTCCGGCCTGCCTTGCCGCTCCTTCGGCCGAGCAGATGGCGCGCTCGGGCGACATCAAGGGCGCGCGGGTGATGCTGTCGCTGCCCACGGCGCATTGCGCGGTTTGCATTTCCGATGTTGAACGCGAGTTGCACCGCCAGCCGGGTGTGCGGTCTGCGCGGGTGAACCTGACGCTAAAGCGGGTGTCTGTTGATGCCGATGCGGGTGTCGAGGCCGCGCCCCTGATCGCGGCGCTCGATCGCATCGGCTATGAGGCGCACGAGCTGGACCCGAGCCTTCTGTCCGCTACCGAGACCGACAAGCGCGGGCGCGATCTGTTGATGCGGATCGGCGTCGCGGGCTTTGCGATGATGAATATCATGCTCCTGTCTATCTCGGTCTGGTCGGGGGCCGAGGCGGCAACGCGCGATATGTTCCACTGGATTTCGGGCGCGATTGCAATTCCGACGGTGCTGTTTTCCGCGCAGCCGTTCTTTGCCAGCGCATGGACCTCGCTTCGGGCGCGGCGGTTGGGCATGGATGTGCCGATCTCGCTGGCGATCATTCTGGCGACGGGAATTTCGCTTTACGAGACCTCGCAATCGGGGCGTCACGCCTATTTCGACGCTGCCGTGATGCTTACCTTCTTCCTGCTGGTCGGGCGTTATCTGGACTACCGCACGCGCGCGACCGCGCGTTCCGCCGCCGAGGAGCTGGCCGCGCTTGAGGTGCCGCGCGCGGCGCGTCTTGCGGCGGACGGGACCGAGGAAACCGTGTCCGTAGCCGAGCTTCGCGTCGGTGATCTGATCCGTGTGCGACCGGGCGGGCGTATTCCCGCGGATGGCGAGATCACCGATGGCACCTCCGAGACGGATCGTTCGCTTCTGACCGGCGAGAGCCTGCCGGTTTTCGTCGGCCCCGGTGCGGTGCTTTCGGCGGGCGAGGTGAATCTGACGGGGCCGCTGGTTCTGCGGGTAACAGCGGCAGGCAAGGATAGCTCGCTGCACCGGATGGCCGATCTGGTGGCGACCGCCGAATCCGCGAAAACGAAATATACCTCTCTGGCCGAACGCGCCGCGCGCGCCTATGCGCCGGTGGTGCA
>JALQTL010000441.1 GCA_023260935.1 Paracoccaceae bacterium | reverse complement strand
TGGAGCGCGGCCTACGTTCAGCCGTGTCGCCGTCCCACTGATGGACGCTACGGCGAGAACCCCAATGGCAAGCGCCGCCAGCCCCATCAGCCGCCGCTGGTCGCGGGTCAGGCTGGCAAAGAAGGCAAGCAGATCCTCGATACGCGAAGGGGCCAGCGCAAGCGCCAGCCCCTCCAGAACCAGAACCAGCCCAAGGGCCAGCAAGATCAGACTCATTGCGCGGGGGTTCCCGGCGGGCGTTCCGACCGCAAGTAATCGAAGAACTCGCTGTCAGGCTGCATCACGATGGACGAATTGCCCGATTGCAGCGCACGTTCATACGAGGTGAGCGAGCGGGTAAAGGCAAAGAACTCCGGATCGCGGCCAAAGGCTTCGGCATAGATCGCGTTGCGTTCGGCATCGGCCTCACCGCGGATGACTTCGGCCTGACGGCGCGCGTCCGAGGTCAGTTCCACCACCGTCCGGTCTGCGGCAGCCCGCACGCGCTGCGCGGCTTCACCACCCCGGGCGATTTCATCCGCCGCCTCGCGTTCACGTTCGGCCCGCATCCGGGCGAAGGTTGCCGCAAGGTTCTGATCAGGCAGGTCGGTGCGCGTCAGGCGGACGTCGATCACCTCGACCCCCAAGGCACCGGATTCCGCCCGGGCCCTGTCGCGGATCTGGTTCATCAGTGCCGTCCGGTCTTCCGAAAGCACCCGGTTCGACGGCACCGAACCCAGCACTTCGCGGATGGCCGCATTCAGGATGCGGTCCAGACGCGCGATGGCGGCATCTACCCCGCCGGCACCCACGGCTTCGCGGAAATCAACCAGATTGGTGATCCGCCAGCGCGCAAAGGCATCAACCACCAGGCGGCGGTCATCCAGCGGCGTCACTTCCAAAGGTTGTGCCTGAAGGCCCAGAATCCGGCCATCATAGCGCACCACTTCCTGAATCAGCGGAATCTTGAAGCCCAGACCCGGATCTTCCTTCACTTGCTTGACCTGCCCGAATTGCAGCACAAGCACCTTTTCACGTTCATCGACGATGAACAGCGACGACAGGATCGTCGCCCCGATCACGGCCAGAACAGGCAGAACGACTTGCATCTTCATCAGTTGTTCCCCCCGGTCGTCGCGGCCGCGGCGGCAGCCGGGCGGCCCAATTCGTTCAACGGCAGGAAGGGCACGACGCCCTGCCCGCCTTCGCCGCCCTGCACGCCATCAAGGATCACCTTGTTCATGCCGCCGAAGACACGTTCCATGGTTTCCAGATACATCCGCTTGCGGGTGACTTCGGGGGCCTTCACATATTCCTCATAGACCGAAAGGAACCGGCTGGCCTCACCTTGGGCATTGTTCACGACCTGGGCGCGATAGGCCTCGGATTCCTCCAGAAGCCGCGCTGCCTCGCCGCGGGCGCCAGCGGTCACCCGGTTGGCATAGGCATCGGCTTCCTTTTCCAGCCGGTCACGTTCCTGCTGGGCGGCCTGCACCTCGCGGAAGGCATCGATCACCTCGCGCGGCGGATCGGCCTTTTCGAAGTTCACACGAATGACCGAAAGGCCGGATTCGTAACTGTCCAGCGTCGCCTGAATCTGCGCCCGCACATCCTGGGCAATGGCACCACGATCGCGGTTCAGAATGGGCGAAAGTTCGGACCGGGCGATGATGTCCCGCATCGCCGATTCCGAAACCGCGCGGATCGTGTCGGCCGGATCGGCCAGATTGAACAGGAACTTCGCGGGGTCCGAAATGTTCCAGACCACCTGGAACCCGATGTCGACGATGTTCTGGTCACGGGTCAGCATAAGCCCGCCATCCTCGCCGCCGCGGCCAATGCCGATATCGGTCTGGCGTTCGTTCGTCACCTGCACGATTTCCGCCGTCATGATCGGCCAGGGCGCAAAGTTCAGGCCCGGATTGCCGACAGAGGAGAATTCGCCCAGAAACAGCTCGACCGAGCGTTCTTCGGGCCGCACCGTATAGAATGACATATAGGCCCACAGCGCCACGGCCGCCAAGGCGCCCAGCGCGATGCCCTGCTTGGTCACCCGCGGGCCTTCGGGGCCACGGCCACCGCCACCCCCGCCGTTGTTGAACCCGCCCCGGCCCTTGCCGCCCATCAGGACGCGCAGCTGTTCCTGCCCCTTCTTCACGATCTCGTCGATCTCGGGGATCTGGGGGCCATCATTGCCGGGCTTGCGCCCGCCTGCCGGCCGACGGTCATCATCGCGCCCGCCATTGCCCCGATCATCCCCGCCCGAGCCGCCACCGCCGCCCCATGGGCCTCCGCTTGCCATAAGTGTCAAACCCTTCTGTCTTTTGCTTTCGTCAATAACTGGTCATTCCGAACGGGAATTCAAGCAAATGCCTTCATGCCCGCCGCACCGGGTTGCGCATTGTCACCAATTCTTCGGCCATTGTCGGATGCACCGCGACCGTGCGGTCGAAATCTTCCTTCGTGGCCCCCATCTTTACCGCGATGGCCGCCATCTGGATCATCTCGCCTGCCTCGGGTGCGACGATGTGACAACCCAGCACCTTGCGGCTGGACTGGCTGACGATCAGTTTCATCAGCACCCGCGCCTCGGCGCCGGCAAAAGCACTGCGCATCGGGCGAAAGCTGGTGCAGTAAACCTCGATCGGCTCGCGCTCGCGCGCTTCCTCCTCGGTAAGGCCCACGGTGCCCAGTTCGGGCTGGGTAAACACGGCCGACGGGATCAGCTCATGGTCCACCGGCGTGGGCTTGCCTTCGAATACCGTTCTTGCAAAGGCCATGCCCTCACGAATGGCAACCGGGGTCAGGTTGACCCGGTTCGTCACATCGCCGATGGCATAGATCGAAGGCACCGCCGTCTGGCTGTAATCATCGACGACAATCTCTCCGCGACGGCCGATCTTCACCCCCAGCGCCTCCAGCCCCAGTTCCTGCGAATTGGGCGCGCGACCGGTGGCAAAAAGCACCGCGTCAAAGGTTGCCTCGTGGCCATTGGTGGATTTGACCCAGACCGGGCAGCCTTTCTCGCCCGAGGTGGGCAGCAAGTCGGCACTGGCCGACACATCGGCCCCCATTTCCCCGGCATGGTCCTTGACTGCGCGGGCCTCGGCCATCTCGACGATATTGGTGCCCAGATGCAGGTCGATGCCCTGCGCCTTCATCGCCTCGGCCACCAGACCGCGGGCTTCGTCGTCAAAGCCGCGAAGGATCTGCGCGCCGCGATAGAACTGCGTGACCTTGACCCCCAGCCCGTTCAGGATGCAGGCCATTTCGCAGGCGATGAACCCGCCGCCGATGACCAGGACAGATTTCGGCAGCTTTTCCAAAAGGAAGATATCGTCCGACACCAGCCCCAGATGGGCATTTGGCAGATCGGGGCGTTCCGGCCGCCCGCCGGTGGCCACCAGAATGTGCTTGGCGCTGATCCGCGTGCCATCGGCCAGTTCCACCGTATGCGCATCGGCCAGCCGTGCGCGCTGGTCGTGGATCGTCACGCCCGAACCGTCCAGCAGCCGACGATAGATCCCCTCAAGCCGGTCAAGTTCCGCATGCAGCTTTGTGCGGAACGACGGCCAGTCGAATGCACCATCGGCAATATCCCATCCATAGGCCCGTGCCTCGGTCGGAAGCTCGCGGAAGGTGCTGGCAAAAACCATCAGCTTTTTGGGCACACAGCCCCGGATGACGCAGGTGCCGCCCATCCGGCTGTCTTCGGCAAGGGCCACCTTTGCGCCCGCTGCCGCCGCCATCCGCGACGCGCGCACGCCCCCCGATCCGCCCCCGATCACGAAAAGATCGACGTCAAAGCCCATGGCCTGCCCCCTTCGTCCCTGTGCGGCGAAAGGTATTCCACAGTCACCGCAGGATGGCCAGACCGGCCCGCCCGAAAAACGGCCACACTTCCGGCATCACACCGGCGTCGCCAAATGCCGGGTCAGTCCATATCCGCAAAGATATTGGCCGAGGGCGCAAATTCCATCCGGTCATCCTCGACCGAACCGGTGTTGATGTCCTTTACGACAACCCGCCCGTCGGGATGGCCAATCACCACGATATCGCAGATGTCGATGAAAAGCCCGTTTTCCACCACGCCGGGGATCTGGTTCAGCACCAGTGACAACTGGCGCGGATTGCCGATCCGCTTCAGATGCAGATCAAGGATATAGTTGGATTCGTCCGTCAGCAGCGGCGCCGGCCCGTTCATCCGCAGCGACACGTCGCGATTCATCACATCAAGGCTGACAAGCGTTTCCTCGACCAGCGCCTTGGTGGTCTGCCAGCCAAAGGGGATCACCTCGATCGGCAGCGGAAAGGCGCCAAGCTGCGCCACCTCCTTGGCCGCGTCCGCAATCACGATCATCTGGTCCGATGCGGTGGCCACGATCTTTTCCTGAAGCAGCGCCGCCCCGCCGCCCTTGATCAGCGCAAGGTTGGGATCGAATTCATCCGCCCCGTCAATCGTAAGGTCCAGCCATTTGACTTCGTCCAGCGTGCTGATCGGAACGCCCAATTGCGTGGCAAGCTGCGCCGTCCGGCTGGAGGTCGGCACCCCTACCACGCGCAACCCCTCCTCGCGGATGCGCTCGGCCAGGCAGCGCACCATCCAGGCCGCGGTCGATCCGGTGCCAAGACCCAGCTTCATGCCGTCCTCGACAAAATCGGTGGCACGCTTGGCGGCCAGAAACTTGGCCTTGTCGATGGGGGAAAGTTCGGCGGGCATGGGCGATTCCCTGGCAGAGGAGTGTCGGCGTTGGCCTGCTTATAGGCAAAGCCGCCCCCCGGTGCGAGGGGACATTTCGCCCGAGGGCCAGCCTTCACACCGCCACGCAACATGCCGCGCCCGTGTCGGGCCGCCCCGTCGGCAAGGGATGAACCGGCAGCGCCGATGCCGCTTGCACGCGCCAGATGTCGTTTTCGGCATTGGTCAGCGCCCCGAACTGGCGCAAGGTGCCGCGACCCACGCTAAGGAGGCGAAAGGTGTTCCTGTCCGTTTTCGACATGTTCAAGGTGGGCATCGGCCCATCGTCCAGTCACACCATGGGCCCGATGGTGGCCGCCGGGCGCTTTCTGGACAGCCTGCGCGGATCGCCCTTCCATGCCCACGGGCTCAAGGCCTCGCTGCACGGGTCGCTGGCCTTTACCGGGGTCGGCCATGCCACCGACCGCGCCACCATTCTGGGGTTGGCGGGCTTCCTGCCAGATACCTATGACACCGACAAGGCAGAGGCCGCGCTGCACGCTATCCGCATCAGCCGCCAGATCGAGGCACCCGGCCTTGGCCTCTTGCACTTCGACCCTGAACGCGACCTGAACTTCGATTATGGCCCTGCCCTGCCCGGCCATGCGAACGGGATGATCCTGCAAGCCACCGATGCCCAGGGTGACGTGATCCTGCAGGAAACTTACTACTCCATCGGCGGCGGCTTTGTGCTGACCGCGGCCGAACTGGCCGAAGCAGGCTCCGCCGGGAAGACCCAACGCGCAGATGTGCCCTATCCTTTCGATACCGCGGCCGAGATGCTGCGCATGGCGCGCGACAGCGGGCTGACTATCGCCGCCATGAAGCGGGCCAATGAACTGCGCTTTCGCTCTGCGGCAGAGCTTGACCGCGGGATGGACAGGATCTGGCAGGTGATGAACGCCTGCATCGATCGCGGCATGGAAGGCGAAGGCATCCTGCCCGGCGGGCTGAAGGTGCGCAGGCGCGCGCGTGGCATCCATGAAAAGCTCTTGGCCGAACGCGGGCTGAACATGACCGCCCCGCATGTCATCAACGACTGGATGAGCCTTTACGCCATGGCGGTGAACGAAGAAAACGCCGCCGGCGGCCAGGTCGTCACCGCGCCCACCAACGGGGCGGCCGGCGTGGTGCCGGCTGTGATCCGCTACTGGCTGGATCATGTGCCCGGCGCCAGCCCGTCGCGGGTGGGGGAGTTCCTGCTGACCGCCTCGGCCATCGGTGGGTTGTGCAAGCACAACGCCAGCATTTCGGGCGCCGAATGCGGTTGCCAGGCCGAGGTGGGAAGTGCCGCCGCCATGGCCGCAGCGGGCCTCGCCGCCGTGCTGGGCGGCACGCCGGAACAGGTGGAGAATGCGGCCGAGATCGCGCTGGAACACCATCTGGGCATGACCTGCGACCCGGTGAAGGGGCTGGTGCAGGTGCCCTGCATCGAAAGAAACGGGCTTGGCGCAATCAAGGCGGTATCGGCCGCCTCGCTGTCCCTGCGCGGCGACGGCCAGCATCTTGTCAGCCTTGATGTCTGCATCGAGACGATGCGCCAGACCGGCCGCGACATGCACGAGAAATACAAGGAAACCAGCCTTGGCGGGCTGGCCGTGAACGTGCCGAACTGCTGACCCGGCCAGCACAGCGGCGCCACCACCCCCTTGCGGGGCTGCCGGCAAGTCTTTTGTGTCGTCGTCGCTGCCGCTCCTCCTCCGGTGCCTCCGGCGGGGATATTTGAAGAACAGGTGAAAGCAGCTTCATCTGTTCAAAAATATCCCGGGGGTGAGCCCCGCAGGGGCGAGGGGGCAGCGCCCCCTTTTCTTCTGCCCTCTCCGACAAGGGAAATGGTCCGGTCAGGCCACCGATGTTTCCAGCACGCCCAGATCCGACACCTGATGGTAAAGCGCGAATTCACCGGCGTAGGTTTCCTTCAGGCGGGCCAGAAGATCGTCAGGCAGATGCAGCGCCGCCGGGTCGATCCGCGGAGAGACATTGCGCGTGGGCAGCACCAGGTCGGTTTCCAACCGCTCGGACAGGAACAGGATCAGCAGGTCCAGCCGGGCGTAATCGAAGATGTAGCGGACCGGGGGGCCTGCGTTGAGGAAACCCATGAACCTGTCTTGCCGGCCGATCCGGGCAAAGGCTGGCGGGTCGTCCTGCAGGCGGGCACGCACGAATTCCTCGAAGGTGATGCCGTGGGTCGAGTTTTCATGCCCCCTCAGCGCCTCGCGCTGGCGATAGCGATACCAGCTGCCCAGATGTTCAAGCGGTTCGCGCATGACGGCGAAGGTTTCCGGCTCGGCTCCGATCCGCTTGGTGATGCGGGCAGCCCAGCGGCGGGCGTAGATACTGGCGTTGATATGCTTGTCCCCGGTGTTTTCCGGCGTGGCGCGGGCATGCGGGGCCAGCATGGCCCGCAGCGCCTGTGTGGCAGTCTTGGGATTGGCCAGAAAGACAAGCCGCGCCTTTTTCAGAACCAGCACCGGGAAACCCTGTCTGTTGCACCTGCGGCAAGACCCTAGGGCCTGGTCTAGCCCTGCGGCAAGGGGGCCCTGGTCGCTGGCGGGCCGATGTGTCGTTTTTGCGATGGACGCAGGCCGCCGAAGGCCCTAGCGAGGCGGCATGACCCGTCAGCCAGACCGTATCCTCCCCGGCATCGTCCTGATGCTTGCCTTCTGCCTTCTGGCGCCGCTGCTGGATGTTTCCGCCAAGCTGGCCTCGGCCAGCATACCCGTGGCCCAGATCGTCACCGCCCGTTTCGCGGTGCAGGGGGCGCTGATGTTGCCGGTGATGATCGCCATGGGCCTTGTGCTGGCAATCAGCCGCCGGGCCCTTGGCCACATCGCCTTGCGTGCACTGTTCCTGATGCTGTCCACCTTCAGTTTCGTTGCCGCGATTTCGGTGATGCCGGTCGCCGATGCGCTGGCCATCGCCTTCGTGGAACCTTTCGTCCTGCTGCTGCTGGGCAAGTTCCTGTTTGGCGATGAGGTGGGCCCGCGCCGGATCGCAGCCTCGGCCGTGGGGTTCTTCGGGGCGCTTCTGGTGATCCAGCCGTCGCTTGCCGCCTTTGGCCTTGTCGCACTATGGCCGCTGGGCACGGCGTTCTTCTTTGCCTTCTACATGCTGTCGACCCGGGCCGTGTCGGGCTACATGCATCCGGTGGCCATGCAGTTCCACACCGCGTGGGTCGGGCTGGTGTTCTGCCTTCCGGTCATGCTTTTGACCGAAGGCACAGGTTGGGCCGCCTTCGATCCGGTCTGGCCCGAGGGGCTGGCATGGCTTTGGCTGTTCGGTGTCGGTTTCTGGGCAGCGCTGAGCCACATGTTCATGACTTATGCGCTGAAATTCGCGCCTTCGGCGACGCTGGCGCCCCTGCATTATCTGGAGATCGTCGCAGCCGTGGCGCTGGGGTACTGGATCTTTGGCGATTTCCCCAATGCGCTGACATGGGCGGGCATTGCGATCATCGTCACGTCGGGGCTTTATGTGATCCACCGGGAACGGGTGGGGGCGCGGGCGCGCCGTCAGGCGGTCATCAGCGCCGCAAGTGCCTGACCCAGCCGGGCGCGCGGCAGGATACACAGCATCCCCGGCCCCGACAGGCGCAGAAGGACCGTCCCTTCTGTCACGCGGTTCGATGTGCCGACCCGCACATCGGGGGAGAAATCCAGACCCCCGATCGGCCAATCCAGCCCTTCGCTGTGGCCCGTCATCTTGGCCAGCGGGTAAAGGCTGAACCGGTCGCCCTTGCGCAGATCCAGCCGAAGCCGGGGGGGCGCGTGAAAGACCACATCGCGCGGCCCAAGGATCAGGCAGCGCTGAGGGCTGCGCACAAGGCCGGTCAGCACGGCAAGCCCGTGGTCGATGCGCGCGCCGGTAAAACCGACGGCCAGCACGAAGGGGGCCGCCACGGACCGCAGGGCCTTGTCGAAATCTGTGCTGTCCTGTTCGGGGATCAGGTGGAACCGGTCGGGGCCAAATGCCTTGCGCGCCCGGCTGCTGACCGAATCCATGTCTCCGATCACCGCCTCGGGCACCGCGCCAAGGCGCAGGCAGCGGTCGGCGCCACTGTCTGCCGCCACGATCAGGGGGGCGATTTTACATGAATCACGAAACAATGATGGGCTGACAGGCCCCCCACCGACCAGCGTTATTCCCCCCAAGGATTGCACAATAGGTCGATTCATGTGGATACTGTCCTTCGAATTGAGGCAAAAACCCGGGGCCGGGGCCACAATCAATCCTTCAAATGACCTACTTCTGTCCACGGAATTGAACAGGTGCATGCCGATAAAGGTGCATCGAGTCAGGCAGAAAGCGAGCATCCGATGAACGGTGCGAGTAAGATCCTAACGGTTTCCTACGGAACCTTCTCTTGTACGCTGGAGGGATTTGACGATCCTTTCAACACAATGAAGGCGATCGCCGAATATTTCCGCGACCTCGCCGCCGAGGACCGATACTTCGGTGCGGAACCGCCCCAGCCGGATGCGGCCATGCTGCACAAGATCGCGGAGCGCGAGATCCAGCGGCGGGTCGAGGCGAAGATTCAGGAGAACGGCGTGATCCTGCGGGCGGACAGCGAGGCCGAGCAAGCCCGCCAGCCCGCCCCGCGTCTGGAGCGCGCGCCAGAGCCCCAGGCTTCCGCCCCGGCACCGGTTGCGCCCCCCGCTGCCGCCGCAGCCCCGGTCGCCCCCGCACCGGCACAAGAGGAAGCGGCCGCCCCGCGCATCACCATGCCCGCCGCCGAAGCGGCGCGCCCTGCCCCCGCCGCGGCGCCCTCGCTGGCGGCTGAGGGCGCGGTAACCTCGTCCGTGGCCGAAAAACTGCTGCGTCTGCGTCAGGCTGCGGCTGCTTCGGCCACTTCGGCCACGACGGCGGCGACGCTGACGGTGGTGCCGAAAGTGGCGCCCGAGGGGGACAGCTACATCGAGGACCAGGACGCCGAACCCGCCCAGACGCTTGCGTCTGCTGCGGTTTTTGACGATGCCGAGGATCTGTTGCCCGAAGACCTGCCGGCATCGAAGCTGGCCGAAGGCGAAGACCTTTTGCCGGAAGACACGGCCGAAACCGCCCCGGAAGACGCCCCGCTGGCAGCGAGCGAAGGGGCCCCCGCAGAGGCTGAAGCCACCGAAGCCGAGGTGGCGGAAGAACCTGCCACCCCCGAAATTGAGGTCGTGGCCGAGGCCGCCGAAATCGCCACCGTGGCGGCGGAAGAACCCGCCGCACTGGAAGCTGAAGCCGAAGTTGCCCCCGAAGTCATCCCTGACGCCGCGGCCGAAGCGGTTGTCGAAGCCGCCACCGAAGAGCCCGCTGCCAGCGAAAATCTGGCCGTGGCATCCAGCGCCGCCGCGCAAGATGACGATTCGCTTATCGCCAGCCTTGGGGAATTGCTGGACCCCGAAGCCGATGACGTGCTGCTGGAAGAGACCGCCGCGCCAACCGTTTCGGCGGAAGTGACGGCCGACCTTGACAGCATCAAGGCCGCGCTGGCCAGCCTTGACATTGCGCCCGCCGCTGCCCCTTCGGCCCCTGATCTGATGGATCTGGAAGAAGCCGATGACATCACCGGCACCCCCGTGACAGATCAGGCAGAGCCGGCGGAAGAATCCGATATCGCCGGAATTACCGAAGAGATCGTGATCGAGGTCGAAGTTTCGGCTGAAGACACGGCGGCGGTCGACGTGGTTCCCGTTGAGATAGCCCCCGTTGAGGTAGCCATTGAAGCCGAAATGGAAACGATGGAACCGGCAAAAGCTGAGGCCGTTGCCGAGGCTGAGGTTGAAGCTGAAGTTCAGGTCGAAGCTCCAGCCCCGGAAGCGCAAAAACCCGGCTCCGACATGGAAGATGTGGCGTCACGCATCGCCACGCCGGTGCGCCCGGTGCGCCCCGTGCGCCCGCAACGTCCGGGCACAGCCGAGCTGGAACGCCCGACGATGCTGCCGCTGACGGACCCCCCCGCCGCCCCGCCGGCCCCGGCGGCCGCTGCCTCGGCAGAACCGATCACGCTGGAAAAGCTTCAGCGTGCCCGTGCCCGCGTAATCCGCATCCGGCACAGCAGCGAAGATGATCTGGCCGATCAGCAGGCAGCCGAAGCCAGCCTTTCGGCCGAAGCTGAAGCCGCACTGGAAGCCGAGTTGGCCGCCCTGCGCGCCGAGGACAATGATCAGGACCACGGCGCCAAGACCGAAAGCCAGACCCGCCTGCCCCCCGCCGGGGATGAGGCGGTAACGCGTCTGATCGCCGAGGCTGCGACCCAGATGGACGTGCCGGATGCGCGCCGCCGCCTCTCGGCCATTGCGCATCTGAAGGCCGCGGTTGCCGCCACACTTGCCGACCGCAAGTCATCGGAAACCCGCATCCAGAACGCGGAAGCAGAACGGATGACCGCCTATCGCGACGATCTGGCTCAGGTCGTGCGCCCCGTGGCCGCCCCCGCCCCTGCGGAACGCCCGGCTCAGGCCGAACGTCCGGTTCAGGCCGAACGCCCGGCACCGCTGGTGCTGGTTTCGGAACAACGGATCGACCGGCCGCGCGTCGCGCAGGCTGTGACGGGCAACGGCCCCACCCTTGTGGGCCGGTCGTCGATGCAGGCCGCAACCGCTCTTCAGGCCCGGGCCTATGACGACGAAGACGAAGCCGATCTGGAAGACGACGCCGCCAATCTCTTCGACGGCGCCACGTCCTTTCGCGATTTCGCCGAACGTCTGGGCGCGCAGGAACTGCCGGACATGCTGGAAGCCGCCGCCGCCTATATCGCCTGCGTGGAAGGACGCGACAGCTTTACCCGGCCGCAGCTGATGCAGCATCTGGCCAGCGTGGCCACGGATGTGGCCCGGGAAGACAGCCTGCGCAGCTTTGGTATCCTTCTGCGCGAGGGCCGGATCGAAAAAAGCCGTCGCGGGCTGTTTGCACTGAACGAAGGGTCGCATATTCTGGCCGAAGCAAAGAAGATCGCGGGCTGATCCCGTCGGAACAGTGGGCCGAGGCTGCCATCAAGGCCCCAAGAAACAGGCAGAGCGCACCGCGCCCTGCCTGTTTTCATTTGGGCGGATCTTCGGATGGGTCCGGGTCTGCCTGACCAACCCCCAGGAATACCGACCGAAGCGGCAGCATCCACAGGAAGCCAAGGCCCACATAAACCGCGAATTCCACCCAGAGCGACGGCCGGTCGAACAGGCTGATGATGTAAAGCGCCAGCCCGATGTACAGCGGCAGGCCAATCAGCAGCACCAGAAGCGCAAGGCGCCTGCGGGTCTTGTATTTCAGTGCCATGCCGCCACCCCCGCCTGAAAAAGGTTCAGTCCGCGAACGGGTCTGTCACAAGGATCGTGTCATCACGCTCGGGCGAGGTGGAAAGTAGCGCCACCGGGCAATGGATCAATTCCTCGATCCGTCGCACATACTTGATGGCCGCCCCCGGCAGATCGGCCCAGGAACGCGCGCCCTCGGTCGAGCTGTGCCAACCCTCGATCTCTTCATACACCGGCACGCAGCGCGCTTGCTGATCGGCGGCTGTCGGCAGGTAATCCAGCCGCTTTCCATCCAGATCGTAACCCACGCAGATCTTCAGCGTATCGAAGCCGTCCAGCACGTCCAGCTTCGTCAGCGCGATGCCGTTGATGCCAGAGGTGGCGCAGGTCTGGCGCACCAGCGCCGCATCGAACCAGCCGCAGCGCCGCTTGCGCCCTGTTACGGTGCCGAATTCGTGACCGCGTGTGCCAAGGCGTTCGCCCACCTCGTCCTTCAACTCGGTCGGGAACGGGCCTTCGCCCACGCGGGTGGTATAGGCCTTGACGATGCCCAGCACGAAATCGATTGCGTTGGGCCCCAACCCCACGCCCGTGGCAGCCTGCCCGGCGATGACGTTGGACGAGGTAACATAAGGATAGGTGCCAAAGTCGATGTCCAGCAGCGCGCCCTGCGCTCCTTCGAACAGGATGCGCTTGCCGCCGCGGCGCAGGTCGTTCATCACCTTCCAGACCGGGGCCGCATAGGGCAGGATCTGCGGCGCGATCTCGTTCAGCTTGGCAATCAGCGCGTCACGGTCCACAGGGTCCAGTCCCAGCCCCGCACGCAAGGCATTGTGATGCACCAGCGCCCGGTCCACCCGCAGTTCCAGCGTTGCCGGGTCTGCCAGATCGGCCACCCGGATCACCCGGCGCCCCACCTTGTCTTCATAGGCCGGGCCAATACCGCGCCCGGTGGTGCCGATCTTGGCCTTCGATCCGGCCGCCTGCGCTTCGCGCGCACGGTCAAGTTCGCCGTGATAGGGCATGATCAGCGGCGTGTTTTCCGCAATCATCAGCGTCTGGGGCGAGATGTCCACGCCCTGATCACGGATCTTCGCGATTTCCTCTACCAGATGCCAAGGATCCAGCACCACGCCGTTGCCGATGACCGAAAGCTTGCCACCGCGCACCACCCCCGAAGGCAGCGCGTTCAGCTTGTAGACCTTGCCGCCGATCACCAGCGTATGGCCGGCATTGTGGCCACCCTGAAAGCGGGCGATCACATCGGCCCGCTCGGAAAGCCAGTCGACGATCTTGCCCTTGCCTTCGTCGCCCCACTGGGCACCCACGACAACCACATTGGCCATGAATTTTCGTCCTTGCATCGGAGGGAAACCGCGCACCCTATAGCGACAGGCGGCCCCGGACGAAACAGGAAAATGGCCGCAACCCGGACGAGAGGGGTGCCAGAGCCATGTTTCGTTACCTTACCGTCGGCTGCACCGATCTGGAACGCGCCGTCCGCTTTTACGACGCAACCCTTGCCCCGCTGGGGATTGCGCGCCGCTCTTCCAGTGACCGCGAGGCCGGATATGCGCGCCCCGGCGATGACCGCTGCCTGTTCTGGGTAAACCTGCCCTTTGACGGCAAACCCGCCACGGCAGGCAACGGATCCATGCCCGCCTTCAATGCTGAAAGCCGCGCGGCGGTCGATGCCTTTTTCCATGCCGGTATGGCCCATGGCGGCTCCAGCGAAGGCGCCCCGGGCCTGCGACCCTATGGCGCCGGGTTTTATGCCTGTTACCTGCGCGACCCTGATGGCAACAAGCTTTCGGCGGTGCATGAAGGCCCCGGGCCTGATCCCGAAGACTGACCGAAAACCGCCTTTCAGGCCAGCGTGGACGAAATCCAAGGCTGGCGGGCGGCCTTCGCCCTTGCGCGCCCGCGCCCTTCCGCCTAGATAGGCGCGTCAGCCGAAGTGAGCGCGCCCCATGGAAAATGTCATCCTTACCGTCCATCTGATCCTTGCCCTTCTGCTGATCGGCGTGGTGCTGTTGCAGCGGTCGGAAGGTGGCGGTCTGGGGATGGGCGGCGGTGGCGGCGGCGTGATGTCGGGCCGTGGCGCCGCGACCGCGCTGACGAAACTGACCTGGCTTTTCGCGGCTCTGTTCATCTGCACCTCGATCGCGCTGACCGTGCTGGCCGCGTCTGACGCGGGCACGACATCGGTGATCGACCAGATCGGCGCACCCACGCCGGCCCCGGAACCGCAGGCCCCGCTGGCACCGGCCGGCACGGATCTGTTGCCGCCGGCCCCGGCGAACGCCCCGCTGACCCCGCCCAAGGCAGAAAACTGACCACAATCCGTTGTTTCGCGGCCACCCGTTTGATCAGCATCTAGCGGTGCTGTTGCCAGATCGGTTTGTCTGGGGTAATCCCTGACTCCCGTGGTGCTGCGATTCCCCTTCACCGAATCGATCTACGGGAGGCCCCCTCATGGCGCGTTATATTTTCATCACCGGCGGGGTGGTGTCCTCTCTGGGCAAGGGTCTGGCATCGGCGGCACTGGGCGCGCTGTTGCAGGCCCGCGGCTATACCGTCCGCCTGCGCAAGCTTGACCCCTATCTGAACGTCGACCCCGGCACGATGTCACCCTTTGAACATGGCGAGGTCTTCGTTACCGACGATGGTGCCGAAACCGATCTGGATCTGGGCCATTACGAGCGTTTCACGGGCGTGCATGCGCGGGCGACCGATTCCATCTCGTCCGGCCGGATCTATTCCAACGTGCTGGAAAAGGAACGCCGCGGCGATTACCTTGGCAAGACCATTCAGGTCATTCCCCACGTCACCAACGAGATCAAGGATTTCCTGCGCATCGGCGCGGATGAGGTTGATTTCATGCTGTGCGAAATCGGTGGCACCGTGGGCGATATCGAAGGCCTGCCCTTCTTTGAAGCCATCCGCCAGTTCATCCACGAACGGCCCCGCGGCCAGTCGATCCTGATGCACCTGACGCTGCTGCCCTATCTTTCGGCCAGCGGAGAGCTGAAAACGAAACCCACCCAGCATTCGGTGAAGGAATTGCAGTCCATCGGTCTTGCCCCCGATGTGCTGGTCTGCCGGTCGGAACACCCGATCCCGGAAAAGGAACGCGAAAAGATCGCGCTGTTCTGCAATGTGCGCAAAGAGGCGGTGATCCCCGCCTATGACCTGAAGACGATCTACGAAGCCCCCCTCGCCTATCATCGCGCGGGCCTTGATCAGGCCGTGCTGGACGCCTTCGGCATCTCGCCCGCGCCCAAGCCGAACCTTGCGCGCTGGGAAGACGTGATGGACCGCCTGACCAATGCCGAGGGCGAGGTTCGCGTCGCGATCGTGGGCAAATATGTGCAGCTTG
>JALQTL010000378.1 GCA_023260935.1 Paracoccaceae bacterium | reverse complement strand
AAGAAGGGCAAGACCGTGGCCCGCGTCACTTTCAACGCCATCACCAAGGATGCGGTGACAAAGGCGATGAAGGAACCGCGCGATATCGATACGCCGCTGGTCGAAGCTTATCTGGCCCGCCGCGCGCTGGATTATCTGGTGGGCTTCACCTTGTCGCCGGTCTTGTGGCGCAAGCTGCCGGGGGCGCGCAGCGCGGGCCGGGTGCAATCTGTCTGCCTGCGCCTGATCGTCGAGCGAGAGATGGAGATCGAGGCGTTCCGCGCCCGGGAATACTGGACCGTGACCGCGCTTCTGAAAACCCCGCGCGGCCAGGAGTATGAGGCCCGACTGACCGTTCTTGGCGGCAAGAAACTGGACAAATTCGATATTCCTACTGCGGAAGCTGCCGAAATTGCCGTTCGCGCTGTCACTTCTCGAACATTGGCGGTGCAGGCGGTGGAAGCCCGGCCCGCCACCCGCAACCCGCACCCGCCCTTCATGACCTCGACCCTGCAACAAGAGGCCAGCCGCAAGTTCGGCATGGGCGCCAAGCAATGCATGAGTGCGGCGCAACGTCTGTATGAGGCTGGGCACATCACCTATATGCGGACCGATGGCATCGACATGGCGCCCGAAGCGGTGATGGCCGCGCGGGATGAAATCAAGTCGCGCTTCGGGGCGGCCTATGTGCCCGACGCCCCGCGCATGTACAAGAACAAGGCCAAGAACGCTCAGGAAGCGCATGAATGCATCCGCCCCACCGATATGGCGGCGGCCCCCGAAAAACTGCGCATCGCCGATGCCGATCAGGCCCGGCTTTACGAGCTGATCTGGAAGCGTACCATCGCCAGCCAGATGGCTGCCGCACGGATGGAACGCACCACGGTGGATGTGGCCAGCCCCGACGGGCAGGTGGGTCTGCGCGCGACAGGTCAGGTCGTGCTGTTCGACGGGTTCCTGAAGGTTTATGACGAAGGCCGCGACGACGAGGATGAAGAAGGCGGCCGTCTGCCGCAGATCATGGCAGGTGAGGCGGCCGAGAAAACCTCCGTCAGCCCCGAACAGCATTTCACCCAGCCCCCGCCCCGTTATACCGAGGCGACGCTGGTCAAGCGCATGGAAGAACTGGGCATCGGTCGTCCGTCAACCTATGCCAGCGTGCTGACCACAATTCAGGACCGTGAATATGTGCGCAAGGAAAAGAACCGGCTGATCCCTGAAGACAAGGGGCGTCTGGTCACGGCCTTTCTGACCAATTTCTTCCGCCGCTATGTGGAATATGACTTTACCGCCGATCTGGAAAACGAACTGGATGACGTGTCGGCAGGTGACCGCGAATACAAGGATGTGCTGGCGCGGTTCTGGCGTGACTTTTCCGCCGCTGTTGCCGAAACCTCTGATCTCAGGATCGGTGAGGTTCTTGAAAAGATTGACGATTTCCTTTCCCCCCACCTTTATCCGCCGCGCGCGGACGGGGGCGATCCGCGGGCCTGCCCATCTTGCGGCTCTGGCCGGCTGCATCTGAAGACGGCGCGTTCCGGCGGGGCCTTCATCGGCTGTGGCAATTACCCCGAATGTCGCTATACGCGGCCGCTTTCGGGCGCAGAAGATGGCATGTCGGCCGATGGCCGCGTGCTGGGGCAGGATGCGGCGGGCAATGATATCACGCTGCGTGCCGGGCGATTTGGCCCCTATGTGCAACGCGGCGAGGCCACCGAAGCCAACCCGAAGCCTGACCGTTCCAGCCTGCCAAAGGGTTGGGCCTCCGATAGCCTGACACTGGAACGCGCGCTTGAACTGCTCTCGCTGCCCCGTCCCATCGGCGCCCATCCCGACGATGGCGCCGTGGTCGAGGCGGGGATTGGCCGCTATGGCCCCTATGTCAAACACAACAGCACCTATGCCAACCTGCCGGATGTGGAAGAGGTCTTTACCATCGGCATGAACCGCGCGGTCGAGGTGCTGGCCCAGAAAGCCAGCCGGGGCAGGGGGGCCACGGCGGCCGCCGCGCCGCTGAAGACGCTGGGCGATCACCCGGATGGTGGCGAAATTCAGGTCATGCCTGGTCGCTATGGACCCTATGTGAAATGGGAAAAGGTGAATGCCACCCTGCCCAAGGATGTGGCGCCCGAAGATGTGACGCTGGAACTTGCGCTGGAACTGATCACGGCAAAGGCCGGGGCAAAGGGCGGGCGCAAGAAGGCGGCCGCCAAGGCACCCGCCCGCAAAGCTGCGTCAGCGGCGGCGAAAAAGGCCCCCGCAAAGAAGGCTGCCGCAAAAAAGGCGGCCCCGAAAAAGCCCGCAGCCACCGGTTAGCCTTTGGCAGGCTGGCTGCGCCCAAGGGTATAGAATTCGTCATTCGGCCGGATCGAGGCCATGTTCACGATCCGGTTCGACATGCCGAAAAAGGCGGTAATGGCGCCGATTTCCCAGATCTCGTCCATGCTGAAGCCGGCCGCCGTCAGGGCTGCGTGATCCTCGGGGCCCACCTCTTGCGCCCGCAGCGCCACCTTGACGGCATAGGCCAGCATGGCCTCTTCGCGCGGCGTCAGATCGGCCTTGTGCCAGTTCACCGCCACCTGATCGGCAATCAACGGGTCTTTGGCGCGGATGCGTAAGATCGCGCCATGCGCCACCACGCAATACTGGCAGTCATTCGCGCCGCTGGTCGCCACCACAATCATCTCGCGTTCGGCCTTGGTCAGCCCGCCCGGGCGTTCCATCAGCGCATCGTGGTAATCCATGAAGGCCCGCAATTCATCGGGCCGGTGCGCCATGGCCAGAAACACATTGGGCACAAATCCCGATTTTTCGGAAATTTCGTGAATGCGCGCAGCCAGATCTGCGGGCAGACTCGCCAGATCCGCAAGGGGAAAGCGGCTGATCGGGGCGCGGGCGCGGGTCATGCGCTGCCCCCTTTCTGCGGGTCGATCAGCCGGCCCAAGACCGAAGCCATGCGCAGCACGCCGATCCGCTGGCCGTCCTCGGTCACTGAAAGCTCGGCCGCCCCGTCGCGCATCCGCGCCATGACTTCCTTCACCGGCGTTTCGGCATCCACGCCCGGCGCCTCTGACAGGCCCGCTTCCATCACATCGCGCGCGGTCAGCACCGAAAGCGGGTTCATGTGCGAAACGAAATCCTGCACATAGTCATCCACCGGATTGGCAATGATCTCACGCGCGGTGCCGCATTGCACGATCCGCCCGCCCTCCATCAGCGCAATCCTGTTGCCGATCTTGAAGGCTTCGTCCAGATCGTGGCTGACAAAGATGATTGTCCGCTTCAGCGTGGATTGCAGGTCCAGCAATTCATCCTGAAGCTTTGCCCGGATCAGCGGGTCCAGCGCGCTGAAGGGTTCGTCCATCAGAAGGATCGGCGCCTCGGTCGCAAAGGCCCGCGCAAGGCCGACCCGTTGCTGCATGCCGCCCGACAGATCGCCCACCTTGCGGTCGGCCCATTGCGACAGGTTCACCAGTTCCAGCTGCATGTCCACGCGCGCCTGACGTTCGGCCTTCGGCATCCCCCCCAGCTCCAGACCAAGGCCCACGTTTTCGCGCACCGTGCGCCAGGGCAGCAGGCCGAACTGCTGGAACACCATCGCCACCCGTTGCAGGCGGATGCGCCGCAAAGTGGCGGCATCGGCATGGGTCACATCCACCAGGCCATTGCCATCGCAGACATGCACCGCCCCCCGGCACACCGGGTTCAACCCGTTCACCGCCCGCAACAATGTGGATTTGCCGGAACCCGAAAGCCCCATCAGAACCAGAATCTCGCCCTCGGCCACATCAAGGCTGCAATCATGCACGCCTAGCACCTGCCCGGTTTCCTTCTGAACCTCGGCCCGGTTCTTGCCCGCATCCATCAGCGGCAGCGCCCGCAACGGATGATCGCCAAAGACGATGGACACATTGTCAAAGCGCACCGCAAGCCCGGCGGTGGCCTTGGGGTCGGTGGTTCTTGTCATGACCGGCCTCCGATCCGCAGCATCCGGTCCAGCAGAATGGCCACGACCACGATGATGAACCCGGATTCAAACCCAAGCGCCGTGTTCACGCTGTTCAGCGCCCGCACCACCGGCACGCCAAGGCCGTTGGCCCCCACAAGCGCCGCGATCACCACCATGGAAAGCGACAGCATGATCGTCTGATTCAGCCCTGCCATGATCTGCGGCAGCGCATAGGGCAACTCCACCTTCCACAAGAGCTGCGACGGCGTGGCGCCAAAGGCGGTTGCCGCCTCGGTCAGCGCCACGGGCGTGGAACTGACGCCCAGATGGGTCAGCCGTATGGGCGCAGGCAATACGAATATCACCGTCGCAATCAGCCCCGGCACCATGCCCAGCCCGAAAAACACGATCGCGGGGATCAGATAGACGAAGGTTGGCAGCGTCTGCATCAGGTCCAGCACGGGTGAAAGGGCCGCGTAAAGACGCGGCCGGTGGGCCGCCGCGATGCCGACAGGCACGCCGATTCCCATGCAGACCACACAGGCCGAAAGGATCAGTGTCAGGCTTTCCATCGTCTCGTCCCAGTAGCCCTGGTTCAGGATGAAAAGAAACCCCGCCACCACGCCCAGACACAGCTTCCAGCTGCGATGCAGATACCAGGTCAGCGCCACGAACATTCCGACGATGACCAAAGGGTGCGGCGTATCAAGACACCACAGGATCGCGTCGATCATCGCCTCCATCACGGCGGCGATGGCATCGAACAGCCCGCCCAGATGGCTATTCATCCAGTCAAACACGGCCTTTGCGGCCTTGCCCACGGGAAGCTTGTGATCGGTCAGCCAGTCCAGCACACCAGCCCCCCCTTCATCTGTTCATAAATATCCCACGGGGGTGCGGGGGTGTGAAACCCCCGCTGCCGTCCGTTGGCCACAGGCGGCCCCCCCCTGGTTCGGCGCGCCCAGTTCGGCGCCCTCAGTTCAGCGCAGCCGCGACAGCAGCCTTGGCATCGCCACCGTCCTTGGTGGTCACGCCGTCCAGCCACGGCTCCCAGGTCGCGGGGTTGGCCGCCAGCCAGCTTTTCGCCGCCTCGGCCGGGTCGGTGCCGTCATTCAGGATCGCGCCCATGATCTCGTTTTCCATGGCGAGCGAAAAAACGAGGTTTTGCAGCAGTTTGCCCGTGTTCGGGCATTCGTTGGCATAGCCCGCCCGGGTATTGGTATAGATCGTGGCGCCACCGAAATCAGGCCCGAACAGATCGTCGCCGCCGGTCAGATAGGTCAGCTTGAAATTGGCATTCATCGGGTGCGGTTCCCAGGCCAGGAAGACGATGGGTTTGCCTGCATCGGTGGCTTTTGCCACGGCCCCCAGCATCCCCTGTTCCGAGCTTTCGACGATGTCGAAACCGTCCATCCCGAAGGCGGGGCTGCCGATCGCTTCCAAGACCAGACGGTTGCCGTCATTGCCGGGTTCGATGCCATAGATCTTGCCGTCCAGCGCGTCCTTGTGGTCCTTGATATTGCCGAAATCGCTGATCCCCAGCGCCGCGCCGGCCTCGTTGGTGGCAAGCGTGTATTTCGCGCCTTCCAGATTGGCGCGGATCGTATCGACCGTGCCTGCCTCGCGATAGGGGGCGATATCGGCCTCCATCGACGGCATCCAGTTGCCCAGGAACACATCGATATCGCCTTGCGCCAGCCCGGTATAGGTGACGGGCACGGACAGAACCTTAGTCTCCGTCTCATATCCAAGCGCCTCCAGAACAACGCTGGCGGCAGCGGTGGTGGCGGTGATGTCAGTCCAGCCGACATCCGAGAAGATCACCTTGTCGCAGCCTTCCGCAAAGGCGGACCCGGCAAGGGCAAAGGTGACCGTGGTGGCCAGAAGGGTTGAGCGAAGGGTCATGTTGGCTCCCTGATTTTTTGTTGATTGACGAGTCAATAAACTTCAAGCTAGCAGCGGAATGCAACTGATTTCTTGGAAACCCGCTGATGCCGAAGCTTGGGATGGAGCCTATCCGAAAGGAAGCGTTGGTCAAAGCGACCATCGTGGAAATCGGTCGTGTCGGCTCTCTTGATGTCACGGTCAGCCAGATCGCAAAGCGCGCGGGCATGTCTTCGGCCCTCGCGCACCACTATTTCGGCTCGAAGGAAGAGATTTTTCTCGCCGCGATGCGCCATATCCTGACGCTCTACGGGGCCGAGGTGCGCGGGGCCCTTGCCGCCGCCGACGGGCCCGATGCACGGCTGAACGCAGTGCTGCGGGCCAGTTTCAGTCCCGGCAACTTCCGGCGCGAGGCGGTCAGCGCCTGGCTCACCTTCTGGGTGCTGGCCCAGACGGTGCCCGAGGCGCGGCGGCTTCTGGCGGTCTATCAGCGCAGGCTCAGGTCCAATCTTCTGTCCTGCCTGCGCCCGATGGCGGGGGCGCGCGCCGAAGCCATTGCCGATGGTCTGGGTGCGCTGATCGATGGGCTCTACCTGCGCGAAGTCCTCAAGTCCGGGCCGCCCGATGGTCCGTCGGCAGTTGCCATGCTGCTGGAATACCTCAGAATTCAGATGAAGGAGCAGACCCGATGAAGGCCCAGCCCCCCGCCAGCCATTTCGTCGATGGCCAGCCGATGGAAGATGCCGCCGGCGCCGCTTTCGAGGTGATCTTCCCCGCCACGGGCGAGGTGATCGCCCGCCTGCATGACGCCACACCAGCCGTCATCGACCGCGCTCTTGCCTCGGCCCATAGGGCGCAGGCGGAATGGGCAATGCTGCGGCCGGTGGACCGCGCCCGCATCCTGCGCCGGGCGGCTGATCTGATCCGTGAGCGCGGCGAGGAGCTGGCCCAGCTTGAAACGCTGGATACCGGCAAACCCATTCAGGAAACGCGCGTGGCCGACTGGCCCAGCGGAGCGGATGCCATCGAGTATTTTGCCGGGCTTGCGCCCACGGTCACGGGGCAGACCATCCCGCTGGGGCAGGATTTCGTCTATACCTTGCGCGAACCTCTGGGGGTTTGCGTCGGGATCGGCGCGTGGAATTACCCCAGCCAGATCGCCTGCTGGAAGGCAGCCCCCGCGCTTGCGCTTGGTAATGCCATGGTCTTCAAACCGTCCGAGGTGACGCCGCTTGGCGCGTTGAAACTGGCCGAAATCCTGATCGAGGCCGGTCTGCCGCCAGGGCTTTTCAACGTGGTCCAGGGGCGCGGGCCCGTGGGGGCGGCGCTGGTGTCCGATCCGCGCGTGGCCAAGGTCAGTCTGACGGGCAGCGTGCCGACCGGGCAGAAGGTCTATGCCGCCGCCGCCGCCGGCGTGCGCAATGTCACCATGGAACTGGGCGGAAAATCCCCGCTGATCGTCTTCGATGATGCCAGCGTGGACGATGCCGTCGGGGCTGCGATGCTGGGCAATTTCTATTCCGCCGGGCAGGTCTGTTCCAACGGCACGCGGGTCTTCGTGCAAAAGGCGATCAAGGCGGAATTCCTGAAACGCCTGAAGGCGCGCAGCGAGGCGATCCGTCTGGGCGACCCCCGCGATGCGGCCACGCAGATGGGCCCGCTTGTTTCGCAGACGCAGCTTGAAAAGGTGCTGGGCTATGTCGAAACCGCAAAGGCCGAAGGCGCCACACTGGTCACCGGCGGGTCGCGCGCCGCGCAGGGCGGCGGCTTTTTCGTGCAGCCCACGGTCTTTGCCGATGTGACCGACGACATGACGATCGCGCGCGAGGAAGTGTTCGGCCCGGTCATGGCGGTTCTGGATTTCGACACCGAGGAAGAGGTGATCGCCCGCGCCAACGATACCGAATTCGGCCTTGCGGCCGGGGTCTTCACCGCCGATCTGGCGCGCGGTCATCGGGTGATCGGCCGGCTTCAGGCCGGCACCTGCTGGATCAACGCCTATAACCTTACCCCGGTCGAATCCCCCTTCGGCGGGGCCAAGATGTCGGGCGTGGGCCGTGAAAACGGCCATGCGGCGGTCGAGTATTACACGCAGATCAAGTCTGTCTATGTCGGGCTGGGGCCGGTGGACGCGCCTTATTGAGAAGGCGTGCCGTTGAGGCCGGGGTGCGCCTGCGCACCCGACCGGTCCTCTCGCCAGTAGAACCGTAAGGAAAGGGCGTCGCAAGATGCATGCGGATTATGTGATCGTCGGTGCCGGATCGGCGGGTTGCGCCATGGCCTACCGGCTGGCCGGGGCAGGGCGTCGGGTCATCGTCATCGAACATGGCGGCAGCGATGCGGGCCCCTTCATCCAGATGCCGGCGGCCCTGTCCTATCCGATGAACATGGGGATCTATGACTGGGGCTATATGACCGAACCCGAACCGCACTTGGGCGGCCGGCGGCTGGTCACGCCGCGCGGCAAGGTCATCGGCGGGTCTTCCAGCATCAACGGCATGGTCTATGTGCGCGGCCATGCCTGCGATTTCGATACATGGGCGGGGATGGGCGCGGATGGCTGGGCCTATGCCGATGTGCTGCCCTATTTCCGGCGGATGGAGCACTGGCATGGTGCGCGCGATGGCGGCGATCCGGCCTGGCGCGGGCAGGGTGGTCCGCTGCACGTGACGCGCGGGCGGCGGGACAACCCGCTGGAGAAGGCCTTTGTCGAGGCCGGGGTTCAGGCGGGCTATCCGCGCACCGGCGATTACAACGGCGCGCAGCAGGAGGGCTTT